>JAUXGC010000099.1 GCA_030622375.1 Sulfurovum sp. | reverse complement strand
TCATTTTTAAAATACCCTATAGATACATTGTCTCCTAGTATCTCCATCTCACCAATTACTCTTCCATCATCATTTTCCCCATTTGATATATAAATATTACTATTTGACTTAACATACCCTATGGGCAAACTAGTTGGGTATTTGGATAAAATCTCTTTTGTGATATTTATGGATGTGACGGCTACGGTGGCTTCTGTTGGTCCATATGTATTTAAAACTATTGGGTTATTTGTAAAGTTTCTCAAAAGTTTTTTAGCAGTGTTTACGCCTAATGTCTCTCCGCAAAATATAAATTTATGCAGGCTAGGCAACTCCTTACTGTTAAAAGTAGAAGACATTAACAACTTAGGTATAAATGATGGGGTAGAGACCCAAGTATTGCACTTATAGTGCTTTAATCTCTTAAAGAAAGTATCATAATCATCAGCTACCTCCCTGCTTGTTAAAACCACACTACTACCAAAAGACAAAAATCCTATAGTCTCATACAGAGATACATCAAAACTAAACGGTACTTGATTTAAAAATATATTATTTTTAGTAAAGTCAAAATTGCTCTCTAGCCAATTTTTAAAATCTACAATAGCCTCACGGCTTATCTGTACACCTTTTGGCTCACCTGTACTACCAGATGTAAACATAATATAGACTATAGGGTCATTTTGTATATAATAATCTACATTTAGCCTATCTTCCAAAACCAATGTCTCTTTTTTAATACAATCTATCAATACGCCAGACTGTAAAATATCTCTTACTTTTAAAACTCTCTCTTCTGGATAAACTACATCCATAGGCACATAAGGCAACTCTAAACTGATACAAGCCACTATAGATGCTATAAACTGTTTCTCTTTATGCCCATATATAAGAACTGGGTGTCCTTTTGGAATATCATAAGATAAAAGTTCTTTTTTTATTTTATCTACTTCATCTCTTAATTCGCCCCAACTTAAATCACCATCACTAGCTGCTACAGCTAATTTATCTACATCTACATCAGACTCAACAAACTGCAACAACTCTAAATCAAATTTCATACAGGCACTCTACCACTAAAAACATAGAGCGCAAAAATAGCTGCATTAACCATTAAAACTCTTTTTAAATTTATAGACAGCACTTCTGGGAAAAAAGAGAAATAATCTACCCCCCCCCGTCTCACTCTAGCCACATACATATTATGCACAGCAGAATATATACCAAATAAAAATCCACTCAATATGAAGTGCCATTGTAGTCCATTCCAAAACCCCATAAACAAAAATGTAAAGATAATGGCTAAATTTTGCATTAACAATCTTTTACCTTTCAAGAAAGTGATTTTATGCAAAGATTTATAGGTAGGTCTAAAGATATAATCTGTCAACCAAGACCCAAGAGTTATATGAAATCTTCTCCAAAAGTTTTGTGGGTTATGAGCAAGGTAAGGTTTGTCGAAGTTCATAGGTACATCAATACCAAGCATTTTGCCAATACCAACTGCCATAGCAGAATAGCCAGCAAAATCAAAAAAGAGATAAACACTATAGGCATAAGCACTGTTTGCCATAACAAAAAATGCTCTGCTACTAGCATCTATATCTGCCAACCAAAGTAACAATACAAGCTCTCCTAAAACAAATTTAAATATTATGCCTATTAAAAATATATTCCAACCATCACTAAATCTTTTAGCAGTAAGATTATCATACCCACTGTCTAAATCTTGTTTGAACCTATAAGATCTATCTATGGGACCTATAAGCAGTGTGGGTATAAAAAGTAAGAAAGAGACAAACTCAACAAAAGTTAGCCTTCCATGGTTTTTATAATCAACTACCATTTGAACGATTCTAAATGTTATGTATGATATGCCTATAATTTTATAAAAAGGTCCAATATCAAACTTATAAAGTACCATTGGTATAGCCACAATGAGACTTGGTAACAGAACATGATGATACTGAATATAGATAAGAACTCTATACACTGCATAAGCATAAAGAACAAACAGGAATATAGCATTAGCCTGCCCATGAGGTAAGAAAAAATAGATATATAAAATAGTAACAATAAGAAGCAGATTTCTATATGATATAAACTTAGCAAAAATATCTTTCAACAGATACAGAGCCCCTATAAATCCAAAAGAGACAGCAAAAAATGTAATGCCAGAAAATGGTAATATAGTCATCTAAAAAGCCTGATATACGAATTGAACATCTGTTGATGACTCTTTGCTGGACTTGACTTTAACAATTTGAACAAACACCAAACCGCCTATTAGAATATAGTATATTAATACTTTTTTTAAAAAACTACTCATCATTTTCCTTTTTAACAAAATTTTTATAGATAAAATTATCTATCTTTACCCAAGTATATTCAGATGGATGAGAGTTATCTATCAGCTCACCTACAACATACTTCTCTTTATCCCAATTCATCAAATCAAGATACTCAAAACCATTTCTCTCTATTGCCTCTTTAGCTGCTTGCATTATTTGGGTATAGTCATTTAGATTATTATACACCAAAGGATTTAAGTTTTGCATAATAAATATAGGTTTTATATCTAACATTTTACACATTTGTATAAGCTCTACAAGGTTATGGTACCCAATATTCTCTTCTATTGGTTTTGGAGCCGGCAACGAAATTGCTTGAAGTGTTCCTGAACTCTTTTGCATGTAAGAAAATCTAGTATAGATGTAATTTGTCATTCCATACTCATTATTATTGGAAAGTCTTAAGTCCATCTTTAATGCACTTGCTTTTAACTCTTCTATATTATTAATGCCTATTATATTTAATGGCTCAACGTTTTTCATCTCTTGTGCATATGTATAAATTAACTCTACAAATTCATCATAAATAACTTTAACATTTTGAGGTGGAGTCTGCTTTTTAAGTTCGTCATAGAGCTTGTCTTGTTGATACATTATTTTAAGTTGTTCGTTACTGTACCCAAGTCCTCCCCAGCCATTGTCTTTTGCAGCCACACTATTTTTCTTAACTCCTCTAGAGGCATAATAAAACTTTAAAACCTCAAAAAACTTTCTATCGGTTACTTTAAGGCTGTAAAGTACTCCATAGTAGTGAATGAGAGAAGGATTATTGATGTGAGTAAGATTTTCTAAAAGATACTTACTTACTAGGGCTTTAGTGCTTTTTGGAATGCTGTCGTTAAAAAATATATTTTTAAGCATATTTGGTTTTATGTACTTTAAAAATATTGACATAGGAGTTTTAAACCCAGTGAAATCTCGCATAGTAAACATGATAGCAACTTTGGCATTTTTTTTCATATTTTTACTGTAATAGCCAGCTAGTTGAGCCATATGAATAATACTATTGTTGCCCCCTTCCCCACTTGTTACCAAAGGCACTTTTAACTCATTATTGAAAAAGTTATCTGGAAGAAATCTTTGGTAAAAATAGTCCAACTCAGAGGAGCCAAGAACAACTATGTCTCCATTATCTAATGATTTTTGCAGTATCTCACTTTTGCTACTAACCTTTGAAGTCCTCTCTTGGGAGACACTAAAGAGTTTATCTTTAAGAACAAGTATCGTAAAGAACACTAAGATAAATGCCAAAATGAATGCTAAGAGATGTTTACCAAATTTCATTTACTCACAACCTTTTTAACAAACTGTTCATATATAAAATTATCTATCTTGACCCAAGTATACTCAGAAGGGTGAGTAGCATCTATCATTTCACCATAAACATAATCCTCTTTACTCCAACTCCACAAATCAAGATAGGCAAATCCATTTTGCACTATGGCCTCTTTCACTGCTGTTAAAATTTCATGAAGAGGCTCTAAGTTTTCATACACTAAAGGATTTAAATTTTGCATAATAAATATAGGTTTTATATCAAACATTTTACACACTTCTATAAGTTTTAAAAAATCTTGATACTCTTTGTTATTTTGAGGAGAATTAGGTTTTTCTACTTTTATAGGAAGTTGGCCTTTAATCTCTTTAAGTTTAAAATCTCTCGTATAGACATAATCTGTCATTCCGTATGGATTATTGGTAGATAAAGACAAATCTATCTCTAAGGCTTCTCTTTTTAATGCTTCAACTTTTGCCTTGTCTAAAGATTTTATAGAGGTAATTCGTTTTGGCATATCTACATACAGATTATTCATCTTGGTAAAATCTTTTAAGAGAGTCTTGTATTTGTTTGGTGGTTTATACTTCTGCATCTCCTCATCAAGTCTGTTCTCTCTATATAGTTTACTAGCATCTGGCACAATATAGTTAGCTTCCATATCAATACTATTTTTTACAGCTAAAGCACTATTTTTTCTAGATCCCCTAGAGGCATAAAGCCTTAAAACATCAAGGAATCTCTTGTCTATCACACTCAACCCATAAAGTGCTCCATAGTAGTGGGTAAGAGATGGGCTGTTGATGTGAACAAAGTTTTTTAAAAGGTATCTACTTACTAGAGTTTTAGTGCTTTTGCTAATACTTTTATTAAAAAATATATTTTTAAGCATAGTTGGTGTTGTATCTCTCAAAAAAACGTTTAATGGTGTGCCATTGGTGCCAAACCAAGCAGGAGAGATAATAACAGCAATTTTTGATGTTCCTCTCGTGTTGTCATCATAATAACCAGCAAGTTTAGAGGTAATAGCAAAACTCTGATGACCAGGTATTCCGTTGATAACCAAAGGTATATTTAACTCATTATTAAAAAAATTATCTGGAAGAAACCTTTGATAAAACTGTAGCAGTTCAGAAGACCCAAAGACTACTATGTCTCCCTCATTTAAAGATTTTTCTAGTGTAATACTTTTATCTTTAATCTTTAGAGGTCTATTATCAGAGGTGCTAAAAATTTCATTTTTAAAAATAAAAAGAGTAACAAAAACTAAAGACAGAGCAAGAGTAAATGCTAAGAGATGCCTAGCAAACTTCATTAATTCAGCCTGCCCTTAATATAAATAACAAGTTTTTCTATGCTATCAAAATGTTCTTCTATAATATCTCTAGTCTCTATAGATATACCAAACTCATCTTCAAGCAATAAAGCTAAATCTACTGTACCCATAGAGTCTACAAGGTTTGACGTATATAATGCTTCATTAATTTCAACACTTTTAAGTGTAATCTCTTCAACCAATGGCTTAATTCTATCTACTATATTATCCATAAAACCTCACTTTAAAATTAG
>JAUXGC010000065.1 GCA_030622375.1 Sulfurovum sp. | reverse complement strand
TTACCTTGCATTTGTTGGTTGTACTGGTTATAGATATTACTATAAGTTGTATTGAGCTTAGATTGTGTAATTTCAATACTACCTACTTTGGCTACATTGCCTGCCTTGGAGCCAAAATCATAACTTCCCCAACCCACAAAACCTGCACCTATAAATGCTATGGTTGCTATCCAAATTGTCCATACCAAATATTTATTATTTTTTTGCTTCCAACTAATCATACTTCATCTACCTTCTATCTAAAAATTTGTATAATATTCTATCTAAATAACCTTATCGTTCATGGTTACTTGAAAGGAGAGGATAAACAGTATGGTAAGTAAAAATAGTATAGTTATGCAACGTGACTTAGAAGTGATTTGGCACCCCTGTACACAAATGAAAGATCATGAAACCCTACCTCTTGTGCCTATCAAATCAGGAAAAGGTGTCTATCTTTATGATTTTGAAGGAAATAGTTATATAGACGCTATAAGTTCTTGGTGGGTAAATCTTTTTGGACATTCAAATAAAATTATAAATGACAAAGTTAAAATACAGCTTGACACACTTGAACATGTTCTTTTGGCAGGGTTTACGCATGAGCCAGCCGTAGAGTTGGCACATAAACTTGTAAACATTACTCCTTTAGAGTTAAAAAAAGTTTTTTATGTAGATAATGGCTCCAGTGCGGTAGAAGCAGCATTAAAAATGAGTTATCACTTTCATTTGAATTCAGGAAAGAGTAAATCTCTTTTTCTCTCTTTGACAAACTCTTATCATGGTGAAACTATCGGGGCATTATCCGTAGGAGATGTAGCACTATATAAAGAGACATATAAACCGCTACTTATAGCAAATATGCAAGTGCCAGTACCTAAAGACCAAAGTAAAGATGCTGCTAATGAGGCATTGGAACTTTTAGAAAAAGTACTGCAAGAGAGAGCCAATGATATAGCAGCATTTATACTTGAGCCACTTATACAGGGGGCAGGAGGAATGCATATGTATCACTTTGCTTATCTTGCAGGGGCAAGAGCATTGACAAAAAAGTATGATATCCATCTTATAGCAGATGAAATCATGACAGGGTTTGGACGTACAGGTAAAATGTTTGCTTGTGAATACGCAGATATTTCACCAGACTTCATGACGCTCTCTAAAGGGCTCACAGGTGGGTATCTCCCACTTTCTGTAGTGATGACAACAGACGAGGTTTACAGAGCTTTTTATTGTGACTATAATGAACATAAAGCTTTTTTGCACTCTCATAGTTATACGGGAAATCCTTTAGCTTGCAGTGCAGCTTTAGCTACTTTAGAGATATTTGAAAACAATGATATATTGGGTGAAAATGAAAAGAAAAGTATATACATAAAAGAGAGGCTAGAGAAGTTTTTACTGTTGTCAAATGTAAAAGAAGTAAGACAGCAAGGTATGGTGGCAGCCATAGATTTAAAAGGGTATGAGTCTTCAGAGCGTATAGGTTTACGTATCTATGAATATGCTTTGAGTAGGGGAGTTTTACTTCGTCCACTTGGAAATGTTATTTACTTTATGCCTCCATATATTATTACCTATGAAGAGATAGACAAAATGATAGAAGTTGCATACATAGGAATAAAAAATCTACTACCTTAGAGGTTCTCTAAAGTATTTCTGGGAGGGTAAGATTGTCATTTTTATCTATGTTTTTGTCTCTCTTTAAAAAAGAGAAAAAGCTTTTGTTTTCTTTATGAATTTTTTTGTGATGTTTTATGGCTCTTTGAGCTCCCAAATTCATAGCATCCATGTAGAGAGCTTCTGCTTTAACCTTATTTTTGGGTGCTCCTATGCCATTTTCGTAAAATTGTGCCAAATCACATATGGCTTCTGGATAGTTCTCGTTCATAGCCAAACGACTGATAAGTGTAAATGATTCATAGATGTTTTTTTGAAGTATTTTTCCTTTGTATAGTTCTCTAGCTAATATAAACTGTGCAAATTTTGACTGTGTGGCTCCAGAGATAAGAAGTAGTTGCCCCGCCTCTTCGAGTTTATTCTCTTTAGTTAGTTTTAAAATATGATTCATCATCTCTTCCACTTCGTTATCAGTATACCCCTTATTGCAAATTTGAAGTAACCACATATCAACTGAAGAGAATTTTTTGCTACTGTCATGGACAACTGGATATTGAGCAGACATATTTTTGAATTTTTGTTCTATATACGGAATGGCTTTGTGTCGAACGCGTAGAGTCTCTACTGAAGGCACAATCCCTTTTTGCTTTTCAAGAGTATCAGACTCTTTGTCATCCAGTAAAGTATCTTTTACTAAATGGTTAACATCTTTATCTGCTGATGTTCCCTTGGTAGTATATTCTAACCCTAATGTGCTAAAATCAAGTATCTCTTTTTTGCTCTCTTCTGCTATCTTTGGCTGTTCATCTTCGGGAGATACTCTTTGCATCAATTCTTGGCGAGAAGTATCGATATATGTAGCAATAAGTTCTTGTGCTTGTATGTAGTTTCCTGTTCGGAGTTCATCTATAATTCTTTGAATCTCAAAATTTCCCTTAAGAAGACTAAGTTTCAATATTTGAAGTTGTATGGTTTCAATATCTGTAATAGAGATAGCAATCTCAATAATGCTTAATCTTTTTTTTGTCTGATTCATGCATGTGTCCTATTTTTTAGAGTTTTTTGTCTAATTTATATTAAGGGTCTAATTTATATTATAAGGTGGGTAGAGTATAGCAAAAGTATTTATAAATTTGTACTTAAAGCCAATAGTCTGCATGAGTTTTCTAAAATAGAAATTTTTTTTGCCATCTCTGTAATATCCCTATCGTAAGATATAAGTCCAAAACCTTTAATAAGAAGAAGATGTGTATCGTGTTTGTGGAAAAATTGAGGTATTTCGTAAGGTGCACGCTCCATCCAGTCATCTATACTCTTAGGGTCATAGACAATAACTTCTCCTAAAACTTTCTTCCCATGATAATCTTGAGGAGATACTTTACCATGTTTTAAAGAGTAGGCTGTTGCATAAGGCGGCATGGTAAAGCAGACATATTTGGCGTTTGGGATGCTTTCATAAATGTGCTCATGTATGAAAGCATCGCTGCTTGCCTGACTCCATCTATAATCCTCTTTTTTGCAATCAAGTTTTACAAGTGATTCTTGATTAACTTCATCCAAGATGGTATCCTTGGAGTTTATTATAAACCCACTACTGGACACTCTAGCAGAAATAGAACCATGATATACCCCAAAGAAGTTTTTGTTAAATAGAGAAAATGAGACATGTTTAATTTCATCAATAAGATGTTTATCCATCATTTGGGCAACCTTTGTTAGTAATATTTTGGTATTATAACACTAAAATTAGTCAATAGTGACATGGTCGCTACTTTGTAGTATATTATCGTAAAGGAAATAAGTGAAAACCCCTCATGTACCAGTACTTTTAAATGAAGTATTAGAGAGTTTTAATGATGTGAGTGATGGGTATTTTGTGGATTGTACTTTAGGATATGCGGGACATAGTTTTAAAGTTTTAGAGAGTTTTTCACAGCTTAAACATATAGGTATAGATAGAGACAGTGAAGCTTTGGTGTTTTCTAAGAAGCGACTTGAACCTTTTGATGAGAGAAGTGTACTTTATAAAGGTACCTTTGCTTATGTACTTCCTGTACTAAAAGAAACACCTATTGTGGCACTGCTTGCAGATTTTGGTGTCTCTTCACTACAACTTGACAAGAAAGATCGTGGTTTCTCTTTCGACTCTGATAATTTGGATATGCGTATGGATGCAGACGCACCATTAAGTGCTTATGAAGTAGTCAATAAATACCCTAAAGATAAACTAGAATATATTTTTGATATGTACGGAGAAGTACGTTCATACCGAAAACTCGCAGGTGCCGTAATAGAAGCTAGAGCAAAAGCACCCATAGAGAGTGCTAAAGAGCTTAGTGCAATAGCAAAAAGTGTTATACCTTCAGGAGGCAAGATTCATCCTGCGACTTTGATGTTTCAAGCTATTCGTATAGAGGTAAATAATGAACTAGGAGAGATAGAAGGTCTTTTAGATGCGATAGAGGCAAGACACTATAAGGGTGAGGTGGTTTCACTTATCACTTTTCATTCATTAGAAGACCGTTTAGTTAAAAATCGTTTCAAGAAATGGAGTTTGAACTGTATTTGTGACCCTCAAGCTATGCGATGTATTTGCAGTAAAAATCATGCATTAGGAAAACCAATCTCACGCAAACCTGTTATTGCTTCCAAAGAGGAGCTTAAAGTAAACCCTAGAAGCAGGTCGGCAAAATTAAGAAGTTTTAGGTTTGCATGATGAAAAAAGTAAAAAATAAAAACCCTAATGGGATTACTTTTGGTATGATAAGTATTATTTTTATGTCAGTAAGTATTGTACTTATACTCACAACTATTAAAATTTATGTGAGTAATCAAATATATTATGAGAGTAAAAAAGTCAACAAACTACAAAGAGAAGTGGAGACACTTAGGGCAGAGAGAGTAATTTTACGACAAAATGTAGAGTCACTTAAATTTAAAAATAGAGTTACGGATACTATTTTTGATATACGAGAACATGAATAGACTAAAAAGGAAAAATTTAAAATGAGACGTTTTATTGAATTTGCGGTCGATAAGCCAATTATTAACCATATTTTTATGGTTTTTATGTTGTTTTTGGCTGTTTTTTCCTATCAAAATATTCCAAAAGAAATTTTTCCTTCAGCCACACTTGACCAGATTATTGTACGTGGTGGTTATGCAGGAAGTAGTGCAGATGTACTTGACAGAATGGCAGTCAAGAGCATTGAGGATGATATGAAGAGTGTCTCTGAGATAGAGAGCATAGAAACAGTTATCCAAAATGGCTCATTTGTTATTAGCGCACTGCTTAAAGCTGGTAATGATAATCAAGCTGTTTTAGGAGAAGTTAAAGACATCATTGCCAATGTACGACGTGATTTGCCGGCAGACATGAGTGAGCCAGTTGCAAGAGTTTTGGAGAAAAAGTTTCCTCTGCTTATCGTTGCTGTATCTGGTGACTTGCCTATACGAGACCTTCTTGATGTTGGTAACAAATTGAAAAGCAAACTTGGAAGCTATAAAAATTTAACAGGCTTAACAGTTTACGGTGATGTAGATGATGAGGTAGTTGTAAAGATAGATGATGAAAAACTTAATGCTTATGGCTTAGCTAAAGATTCGGTATATCGTGCTATAAGTTCTCTTAGTTCCATTTTTCCTATCGGAGCCATACAGCAACAAGGTAAACATCTTTATATCTCTACAATTAATGGAGAAAAAAGTGTTAGTAAGCTAGAAGATACACTTATAGGTGTTGGTGGACAGCGTGTTAGGTTAAGTGATATTGCAACGATTACATTTGGTTTGGGAGATAGAGCTGAAATATCACATTTTAATGGAGTGCAAAATGTCTCTCTAAATATTAATAAGACTCAAGAGGGTAATGCTATAGCTCTCAGTTTAGAGATAAGAAATTTTTTAAAAGAGTATCAAAAAGAGTATAAAAATGTAACATTTGAAGCTTATACCGATACCTCTATTTGGATTAAAAATAGACTTAATCTTGTAACTTCAAATATTCTGTTTGGACTTATTTTGGTTTTTTTGGCACTTCTTTTGAGCTTAAATTATCGTATTGCCCTTGTGGTTGCCATAGGAATACCTGCAAGTTTTATGATTACGCTTATATGTGCAGACTTGCTGGGGTACAGTTTAAATATGCTTACGCTACTAGGGGCACTTATTGCACTAGGAATGATAGTAGATGAGGCTATTGTTGTGGCAGAAAATATTTATCGTCATATTGAGATGGGAAAAACTCCAAGAGATGCAGCCGTAGATGGTGCTACCGAAATGCTTCCAGCAGTCATAACGGCAACACTCACCACAATATTTTCTTTTTTACCATTGTTGATTATGAGTGGAGAGATGGGTGTTTTTATGAAAGTGCTTCCTATTATGATAAGCATCCTTCTTCTTAGTTCACTTTTTGAAGCTTTCTATTTTTTACCTCTGCACACCAAAGAACTGTTCTCATTTGGAGATAGAGCAAAAAAGCTTAAAAAGAGTAATTTTTGGGTGGCAATGTTTAAAATTTACCATAAAATTTTAAATACTCTTTTACAAACCAAAAAGTTTAGTTTACCGTTGTTGGTGCTATTTGTTTTACTTGCAACATTTGGTATGTTTCAAATTACTAAATTTGAACTTTTTCCTAAATTTGATACAACACAAATATATATAAGTGGTAAAGTAGATATCAATAATAGACTTGAAGAGACGGAACTGTTTGTAACTTCCATAGAGAAAGATATTTTGGCAAAGCTAGACAAAGATGACCTCTCCTCTGTAACCTCAGTTGTAGGGATAAACTTAGACGCTAAACAGGCTTTTGAAACTGGTGAAAATCTGTTTCAAATTTTTGTAAACTTGCATGAAAAGTCAGCAGAAAACTTTTTTGATGCATATATAGGACCACTTTTTTCTTTAGAGTATGATGGAAGTGACATGATACGCAAAAACACAGCACAAGAGATTGTCAAGGATATACAGGAGCGCATTGTAGATAGATATAGAGTTTTAAAAACTAGTGAGGGAAATAAGGTTTTTACAGACCTTAGCGTCTTCGCCCCACAGGCAGGTCTTGTCGGGTTTGATGTTGAAATTGGACTGTCTGGGATACCTGAAAAACAAATGATAGAGACACGGCAGAGACTCAAGGATAGGCTTGGAGAGATAGAGGGTATTCTAGATATAGGAGATAATGCAAGAGAGGGAGTACAGGAGTTAAAACTTCGTGTAAATGAGTATGGGCAAATGCTCGGTTTTAGTGAATCGTATATTACGTCAACCCTAAAAGGATCATTTTTAAAAGCAGAGTATGGAAAGATGTTTAATGAAACAGGGCTTATTCGCATACGTATTGAGGAGTTAAATAAGGATAATAATGCAAACTTGCCTACTATCAAGCTACTCACGCCAGATCAAACACAGATGGTAAATTTAAGTGATATTTGTGATTTTTTATATCAAGATAGTTATGTAAAAATATTTAAAGAAGATGGATCTAGAGTGCGTACAGTTCTTGCAAGAGTTGACGG
>JAUXGC010000182.1 GCA_030622375.1 Sulfurovum sp. | reverse complement strand
ATAAAACTGATGGTAAGGCAAGAGCCTCTACCATTAAAACTGCTCACTCTACCATCCAAACTCCAGTTTTTATGCCAGTGGGAACAGCTGGTGCGGTAAAAGCCCTTGATGCAACCGATCTTGCAACATTTGTAAAGCCAGACATCATATTGGGAAACACCTATCACCTCTATATTCGTCCAAATGATGAGACCATCAAAAAAATGGGAGGATTACATGGCTTTACTAAGTATCCTAAAAGTTTTCTCACAGATTCTGGTGGATTTCAAGCATTCTCTCTATCTGAAAATGTCAAGATAGATGAAGGGGGTATAACTTTCAGAAGTCATCTTGATGGGAGCAAACACTACTTTACTCCTAAAAAAGTTATAGATATTCAAAATAATCTAGGCTCAGACATCATGATGATACTAGATGACCTTGTAGCCTTACCTGCTACCCAAGAGCGCATTAGGGCAAGCATAGGGCGCACCACACGCTGGGCACAAGAGTCTATTGATTATCATAGAGAAAATCAAAAGAGAGGCATAGGTAGCAAGCAAAGTATTTTTGCTATTATTCAAGGAGGGACAGATAGAGCTTTTCGTGAAAAATCAGCTAAAGAACTCTGTGCTTTGGATTATGATGGTTTTGCTATTGGAGGACTTAGCGTAGGCGAAGCCAACCAAGACATGTACGACACCGTAGAGTGGACAACACAATTTATGCCAAAAGATAAACCTCGCTACCTTATGGGTGTTGGTACTCCTGAAGATTTAGTAGAAAATGTCTCACGAGGCATAGATATGTTTGATTGTGTGATGCCCACAAGAAATGCCCGTAACGGCACACTCTTTACCAGCTTTGGCAAAGTAAACATAAAAAAAGCCTGCTACACCACAGATGAAGCGCCCATAGACCCAGAGTGTGAATGTATGGTATGCCAAACTTACTCACGCTCGTATCTACGCCACCTCTTCCGTGCTAAAGAGATTACCTATTTTAGACTTGGAACTATTCATAATCTTTATTATTATTTAAACTTAATGAAGCAGATGAGAGAGGCTATCTTGGAGGGTAAATTTGAGCTGTTCAAGGCTAAATTTTACAAAAAGAGAGAGATTCCAAAATGATAGAAAATGGATTTTCTTACCTTTCGCTATTGATAATGATAGCTTCAGGAATTGTATATATAGAAAATAGAACCAATTATAAACTTTTTAAGTACCTCCCTGCTATTGTTATTATTTACTTTGTAGTAATGTTATTATCTACTTTTGGTTTATGGCAAAAAACAGAAAATATAACAGCCACATACAAGATAGTCAAATCAAATCTATTACCCGCTATGATATTTCTTATGTTGCTCTCTGCTGATATGAGGCAGATAGCTAAGTTGGGTAAAAAAATGATACTTACATTTTTTTTAGCAACACTGAGTATTGCCCTTGGGTTTATAGTTACTTTTGCTCTATTTCATACTATGTTTGAATCAGACTCATGGAGAGCTTTTGCAGCACTGAGTGGCTCATGGATGGGTGGGACTGGAAATATGGTTGCCATACAAAGTGCCTTAAATGTGCCAGATTCCAAAATGGGATATGCCCTACTCATAGACTCTATAGATTATGCTATTTGGGTGATGATACTGCTTGCATTAGTTCCTTTTGCAAAGAAATTCAACAGTTGGAGCAAAGCTGACACCAGTATCATTGATGAAGTTGGAGAGAAGCTTACAGATAGAGAAAAAAGTAAAAAACCGATAGAGTTTGCTTCACTCTTCTTCTTGTTGGGCTTCTCACTTTTTATCTCTGCTTTAGCACAGTATGGTGCATCATTTCTACCTACTACATCATTTCTCACTATAACTACTTGGGTAGTAATCATAGCAACCATAATAGGTATCATAATGGCAGTAACTCCTATATCTAAAATATCAGGCTCAATGGAATTGGGCAATATTATGCTCTATCTTATAGTTGCTCTTATAGCATCTAGGGCAAACTTTACAGAACTTACACAAGCACCACTTTACATTATGGCTGGATTTGTTATTATAGCTATTCATGGAGCATTTATGGTATTTTTTGCAAAGCTTTTCAAGCTAGACCTCTTCTCTTTGGGAGTAGCATCTCTAGCCAATATTGGTGGTGTTGCGTCTGCACCTATCTTGGCTTCTGCTTACTCTAAAGCTCTTATTCCCATAGGTGTACTGATGGCAATGCTAGGGTATATTGTAGGTACATTTGGAGGACTTATGGTCGGTAAAATTTTAGAGATGATAAGTGCATAATCCACTATTTTAACACAAAAAAACAGTAGAGTTTAGTAGATAAATATAGTTATTAATATATAAGGATAAAATATGAGAACATTAACAGATGAAGAGAAAATAGAGATAGAAAACAGACCAAAGTATGAAACATTAAAAAGCACACTTCTTAAAGAATATAAAAGTTATCAAGAGAACTTGGAATATGCAGATGATGAGTTTGAAGAGGGTCTTATAATGCAAAAGAGAGAGAAACTTGCAGTACAAATCAGAGAGTTGGGAACCAAAATAAGAGCTATAAATTCCCTAGAGTCCCTCTCTTAGTCTATGAAGATTGTAAATATACATACAGCTACACTCAATGCTCCACTTAAAAATCCTTTTATTACCTCTTTGCGTCGCGTAGATGCACTAGAAGACCTTGTAGTTATCATTGAATGTGATGATGGTTCTGTAGGCTATGGCGAAGGAGCGCCCACCCCTGCTATTACTGGAGAGACTATGGGGTCTATGGTAGCTGCCATAGAGTATATAAAACCTCATATTATTGGTAAAGAGATAGAAGATCTTGATACTATTTTAGACTTGGTACATCATTTAATTTTAAAAAATACTACAGCTAAATCTGCTCTGGAGATAGCGCT
>JAUXGC010000014.1 GCA_030622375.1 Sulfurovum sp. | reverse complement strand
ACAACTTTTTCAACACTTAGCACAATCATTGATGATGAAAGGTATCATAGCAACGGTTTCACCTATCCAAACAGGATGTCTTAACCGTTGTCAGCAAGGACCAGTTATGCTTGTAGAACCAGGGCATACAATGTATGTAGAGTTGACCAAAGAGAAGATAGATAAAATTATTGATGAGCATATTATTGGTGGCAGTGTAGTACAGGAGTATGTAATTTCAGAAGAGATGTGGGGTGAACCAGTACCTCCTTCTGATATGGCAACTAGCTAATTAGGTTTGATACATATATTTGGGCGCTATTTTCCCAATTTCTTCACAATTACAGTATAATATAGACATATCAGTGGATTTTGGTATAATCCACAAATAAAACAATAACCCTTCTTTTGTCAATAAGGCTTTTGCTTTAAGATACAATAGAGAGGAAGATGAGCTTTGCTCATCTTTAAGGAGACTGCCAATATGAATATTACAATGTTATACAGCAAGCTTCATAGAGCTACTGTAACAGATGCAAACCTTAATTATGTAGGTTCCATTACTGTTGATCAGGATCTTTTGGATGCAGCCGATATGAGCGTAGGGCAAAAGATTGATATTGTGAATGTTAATAATGGTGAAAGATTTTCTACCTATATTATTGCGGGAGAACGAGGGAAAAAAGATATTTGCCTCAATGGTGCAGCAGCAAGAAAAGTACATAAAGGTGATAAAATTATTATTATTGCATACGCAATTATGACTGAAAAAGAGGCAGATGAACATCAGCCGAAAATTGTTATTTTAGATGACGATAATGGTATTGCTCAAGAGTTTAAAGGACTTAAATAATGCAAGGTTTTTTAAATGTTTGAAGGTTTTGATATGAGTAAGATGTCTGAAGTAATGGGTCAGATGCAAGAGAGAGCTAAAGAGATGCAGGAGCAGGCTAAAAATATAGAATTTACTGCTAAAGCTGGTGGCGGTCTTGTTGAAGTTACTGCCAATGGTATAGGAGAGGTGATAGATTTAAATATAGACAATTCACTTTTAACCGATAAAGAATCACTGCAGATACTGCTTATTTCAGCTATGAATGACGTAAACAAGATGATTGAAGATAATAAAAAATCTCAAGCTATGGGGATGATGGGCGGAATGAACCCTTTTGGTTCATAAGCTTTTATACTTTGTTTGTATCTACTAGGTAGTCAAACTCTTTAGAAGTTTTTAGTCTAGCCACTGTTCTGGCTGTAAGTGATTTTTTACCATCTTTTTTGATGATTTGTTTTAACATTCTGCTTATTTTCATCTGCTCTCCTTCTCATTAAATTTTATCTATATATGTTTTAGATAATGTATGAATAGTATGATATGATGATTACAAAATAGTAACAAAGGATAAATATGAGCGATATAACTCAGGCTATAGAAAATGACTCCATAGTAAAGATGAAGTCATTAATAGAAAATGGTATAGATTTATCAAAACCTATTTTAATAGGTGAAGAGTATGATCTTGATGATTACGATGAAATAAGCCCACTGTTTTATTCTATTAGAAAATATGCCTCCATAGAGATGTTGGAGCTTTTTATTGAGAGTGGAATAGATTTGCATGAAACAGATTTAGATGGCATATCTGCACTTGATATAGCCATAAAATTTAAACGTAAAGATGTTATACAGTTTTGTATAGATAGAGAGATGGATTTAAATTGTACTAAACGAAAAAGTGGCATATTGCCTCTTATGTTAGCTTCATGTTTTAGTGATGTAGGGACGGTAGAGCTTCTTTTAAAACATGGTGCAAAAATAAATGCAATAGATAAGTCAGGAATGAGTGCCAAAGATTATGCTAAAAAACTTGGACAGAAAAATGTAGTCCTTTTTTTGGATGGCAAAGGTGCAAAATTTAATGCTTATTCGAATGAAGAGTAATTTTGTAACCATTTTGTAACCATTTTTGTATATAATTATACAAAAACAAGGGGAAGTATAAAAATGAGAAAAATCATACTATCTGTAGCAACAATTGCTACTATTACTACATTTGCAACAGCGAGTACAAGTTCTGAGATTAGTGAACTTAAGGCTCAAATGGCGACTATGGCAGACAAAATAGAAAATTTAGAAACCAAAGAAGCTAAAGTAACTAAAAAATTGACAAAAGTAAAATCGAAGGCAACAGTTCTTAAATTTTCCGGTAAACACTACTTGGGCTTTGTAAGTGATAACGCAGGAGACGAAAGAACAAATAAATTTGAAACAAGAAGAAATTATTTTCAAGTAAAAGGTTATTTTGAAGATAATCCTAAAAATTATTTTAGAATCACACTTGATACATATCATAATGATGATGAACTAGATGGAGATGACAAGGGAAGTTGGGAAGTAAGACTCAAGTATGCATATCTTTACTTGGACAATATTCTTCCATACACAGGTGTAGAGATTGGTCAGGCACATAGACCTTGGATTGATTATGAAGAGCATGGTGGATGGAACTATAGGTCTATTTCTAAAGTTTTTGTAGAAGCAAGTAAGGGAGCGCATCTTACAAACTCTGCCGATATTGGTATAAATTTTAAAACTAAAACAGAAAATTTTTCATCTGAACTTGGTCTCTTTAATGGAGAAGGGTATCATGGTATTGAAGATGGTAAAGGCTTAAGTGCTGAGTGGAGATTGACTGGACATATACTTGGAGGCGGCACAGCTAAAGCTAAAAAGACAGACCAGTATGCAAATATCTCTTTCTTGGGTCAATGGAATGAAGAGAGCAATAAACATGGTGGTGACTTAAACTGGTATGGTGTACATGGTGCATATAACCAGCCACTATTCCTTGTAGCTGCTCAATATATAGAGACTGAAGATGCACCTTCTAAGTATGCCGGAAAAGGCTGGTCTGTAAATGGTGAACTAAGACCTATAAAAGATTGGGGAGTTATAGGCAGATATGATAATTTTGAATTAGACTCTGGAATAGAACAAACAAGAGCTATTGCCGGTATTACATATCAATATAATAAATATGTAGAATTTATTGCTAGCTACTTAAAAGAAGAGGTCGATGACAACACAGTGGTTGATGCTCTTATGTTAACTGCCGAGGTTAACTGGTAATAAGAAATTGGGTCATGAAAAATAACAATATAGAAATCATTCTTATAGAAGATGAAGAAGATATTTTAGAATTAATAGAGTATCACCTTTCCAAAGAAGGATATGAAGTTGCAGGTTTTCTTTCGGCAGAAAATGTAGTACAGTTTTTAGAAGAAGAGAGTCCTTCGCTTATGATAGTAGATCGTAATCTTCCAGGTGTTGAAGGAAGTGAGTTTGTTTCACAAATTAGAGATATAGGATATACGATACCTGTTATTTTTTTAACCGCAAGAGATAAAGATAGCGACCTTGAAGAGGGGTTTTTATCTGGTGGTGATGATTATATGACAAAACCCTTTAGCGTGAAAGAGCTTCTTTTGAGAGTAGCAGCGCTACTGAAACGAAGTGGTGTAGAGTTGAGCGATAAGATTAAATATAGAGATTTTACACTTGACATAAAAAAGCATGAACTCTTTATAGATAAAGAATATATAGATTTAACCAAGTTAGAATTTAAACTTCTTCATACATTTGTAAAAAATGCACATCAGGTACTTGACAGAGATTTTTTACGTGATACTGTATGGGGTAGTGATATTGTGAACTTTAATGAAAAAACTATTAATGTTGCTATGAATAGGTTGAAGAAAAAAATAGACTCAAGAGGAGAGAAGAAGTACTTTGCTCCTGTTTGGGGCGTAGGGTATAAACTGTTATAGATGTAACCAAAATGTTTCCAAGTTATTTTATACTTTGCCTCATCTAAAGATGGACAATGTATTCATAAAGGAAACAAATATGATATTTAAAAAAATCTACATAACAATAGCCGCACTATTGATGTTAAGCGTGGCAAACGCTGATGAAATTAAAGGAAGGGGAGCCTCTTTCCCCGGTCCGCTATATAAAGCTTGGACTTCTGAATATTTTAAAACAACTACAAACAAAGTAAACTACACACCAACTGGTTCTGGAGATGGAATTAAGTCTATCAAAAAAAGAATGGTCGACTTTGCTGGTTCAGATAAGCCACTCAAACCAAAAGCACTCAAAAAAAATGGCTTACATATGTTTCCTGCAATAATAGGATCAATTGTTTTAGCCTATAATCTTGATGGTGTAAAAGATGGACAACTTAAACTTAGCCGTAAAGCGATTATCGGTATTTTTAGTGGGAATATTACTCATTGGGATGATAATGAGATTATAGTACAAAATCCTGATTTAAATCTACCTCATGAGCCTATAATTTTGGCTGTAAGGGCAGACAAGTCTGGTACAACATTTAACTTTACATATTTTCTAAACAAACTTGATAAAAACATTAAAGTAAGTAAAAAACCTACATGGAAATCATCTAGAGTAGTTGCAGGCAAGTCAAACTCTGGTGTATCCGCAAACATACAGCAAATTAAAAATTCTATAGGATATATTGAATATTCTTTTAAAGATAAACTGGGATTATCGGCGGCACAGATAGAGAACAGAGAGGGATACTACATTAATCCAACTCTAAATTCTTTTCAAGATGCAGCAAAACATGCTAAATGGATAGCAGATAATGACTTTTATGCAGTTATTGGAGATCCCGAAGGTGTGACCTCATATCCTATTGTGGCAGCAACATTTATCTTACTTCCAGAAGAGAAAAATGAGATAAATAAAAAAGTCATAAAGTTTATAGACTGGGCTTATGAAAATGGAGATAAAGTAGCTACAGACCTTGGGTATGTACCACTTCCTACTTCAACAAAAAATCAAATTAGACAATACTGGGAAGATAAAAAGATTAATTGGTAACCAAAATGTTATTAGCTTTTATTACAATATCACTTATATTAATTATCAAGGTTACATATGGGTGCTAGGCTTTTTAAAAATTTCTCATTTTTTTCTGCAACACTATCTTTTTTTATCTTGATAGGAGTTTTCTCTGTACTCTTCTCTTATGCACAAGAGGCACTACATGAGTTTGGTTTTGACTTTTTATATAATGAAGTATGGGAAGCAGATGAAGACGATGAGGGGGGAATCTTTGGTGGATATGTCCCAATCATTGGAACACTGCTTAGTACACTTATCGCTATGCTCATTGCCACTCCATTAGCAATGGGAATAGCGATATTTTTAACAGAGATAGCTACTGAAAAAATGATACAGCCTGTCTCTGTTGCTATTGAGCTACTTGCTGCTATTCCCAGTATCATATATGGCATGTGGGGACTTTTTTACTTTGCTCCTATTGTGCAATTAACTGTTGGAGGCAATGGTGTGGGGCTTTTAACTGCGGGGATAGTTTTGGCAATTATGATTATCCCTTTTATGGCAGCTATCACAAGAGATGCCATGAATACTACACCTCCTGTTCTTAAAGAGTCAGCCTACTCTATGGGAGCTACTAAGTTTGAAGTCATTAAAGATATAGTGATGCCTTATGCCAAAGGCGGGATTATTGGCTCTATTATTTTAGCACTTGGACGTGCTTTGGGTGAGACAATGGCGGTAGCCTTTCTCATAGGTTCAGTTATGAGCATACCAAGTAAAATAACGGACCCTACAACATCTATACCTGTTCTGCTTGCCAATAACTTTGCAGAAGCACAAGACCTTGAGATGAGCAGCATGTATTACCTTGCACTTATTTTATTTATAGTAAGTTTTGCCATTATCTCTTTGGCTAAATTTTATTTTTTTAGAAAAAGCATTATATAAAAAAGGTGGCAAGCTATGAACAGACTTTTACTCAATAAATTTATTTTAATACTCTCTACGCTCTCTGCTCTCGTAGGCTTGGGATTTCTTTTTTGGATACTAATAACTTTAAGCTACAAAGGTATTTCAAGTTTACATTTTACTACTTTTACCAAGGACCTTGTAGAGGGAGGAATACGCAACTTGCTTGTAGGTCAGTTTACTATGGCTCTTATGGCAAGTACAATTGCCATACCTATTGGAATGATGGCAGGTATCTATTTGCGAGAGTATAGCAGTAATGGTAAGTTAGCTTCCATCATAAGAAACCTTAGTGACGTTATGATGTCTGCACCTTCCATTGTTATAGGTGTTTTTGTTTTTGCTATATTGGTTGACCCGTTTAGAGGATATAATGGCTGGGCAGGTATTGTTGCACTTGCTATTATGATGATACCCATTATCATAAGTACCACTGACAATATGTTATCTCTTGTACCAAAAGAGTTACGAGAAGCTGGAATTGCCTTGGGAGGAAGTAAACATAAAATTATTTTACAAATAATCCTAAAGGCAGCCAAAGTTGGGATAACCACTGGGGTGCTACTCTCTTTTGCACGTATTATTGGTGAGACGGCTCCTCTGCTTTTTACCTCTGCTAATAACCAGTTCTTTACTATGGATTTAACGGAACAATTTCCTTCTCTCACAGTAAGCATTTACAATCTTGCAACCTATCCTGATGAGGCAAGCAGAGAGTTGGCATGGGCAGCCTCATTTGTACTTACAGCAATTGTTTTATGTATAAATCTTCTCGGCAGATACATAATCAGAACAAAAAAATAATAGAAAAGGTTAGTTAGATTACATGAAAAATAACAATATTATTATGGATATTAAAGATTTTGACTTTACTTATCCAGGCGCAGATGAGCCCTCACTAAAGAATATTAATATGCCTCTAAAGAGAAATAAAATTACAGCTATGATTGGTCCTAGTGGCTGTGGTAAGTCTACACTTTTAAGAGCGATGAATCGTATCCATGATTTGTATCCTGGAAACACTTATAAAGGAGAGATAAACCTCTATAGCAGTGATGGCACAAAGCAAAATATTTTAACGCTTAAAAAGGAGAATGATTTTATAGAACTTCGTCAAAAAGTAGGAATGATATTTCAAAAACCAACTCCTTTTCCTATGAGTATTTTTGACAATGTTGCTTATGGTTTGAAACTCTCTGGAATTAAAGACAAAACAGAAATAGAAAAGCGTGTCAAAGAAGCACTTAAAGATGCTGCTGTATGGAAAGAGACAAAAGATCGTCTGAAAAAGAGTGCATTGGGGCTAAGTGGAGGACAGCAACAAAGACTTTGCATTGCCAGAGCCGTAGCGCTTAAACCAGAAATTTTACTATTTGATGAACCTACATCAGCACTAGACCCCATCTCAACGGGGGCTATAGAAGAGTTGATATCTCAGTTAAAAAAAGAGATATCGGTAATGATTGTTACGCATAATATGCAGCAAGCCAGTAGGCTTAGTGACTATACAGCTTTTATGTATTTGGGTGACTTAATAGAGTATGATAAAACAAATAATATCTTCTTAAATCCTGCACAGAAATTAACAGAAGACTATATTACCGGTAGATTTGGATAAAAACATAACTTACAATAGGAGAAAAAATGTTAGAAGGTTACAGTGAAGCAAGACATAAGGTCAGAAATAAAATTATTGAAGTTCTTACAAATCTATCTATTGCAAACAAATTGGCTCTACAGGCACTTGAGGCTGAAGATATAAAAGGATTAGAGCAAGCACGAAAATCACTTAAAAAGATTTTTGATACAACAGAAAAGATAGACAATGATATAGTTTTAATATTTGCTAAGTTTACACCAGAAGCACGAGACCTTAGAGAGATGGTTTCCTACTTAAAGGTGACCTCTGCTCTCAATCGCATTCGTACAAATCTCAACAACTATATTAAAAATATGAAAGGAGTATTGGGAGAGGAGAATTCTGAAGTATATAAAGTAATTAAAAACTCTCTGAACATTAATCGATGTACACTTAATGCCTTTGATGCCACACTTGAGATGCTTCAAACTTTTGAGGATAATGATAAAATACAGTTTTTGGCAACCCAAATAGAAGTAGAGTATAGCAAAACCGATGACATATACTCTCTCTTAGAGAAAGAACTCATCCAAAAAATGAGTTTATCGCATACAGTTACAGAAGAGTATTTTAACCTTTTAAAATATATTCGAAAAAATCTAAAAATTATAGACAGATTAGAGAGTATCTCTTCTCGCATTATATTTGCTCGCATGGGTGGGAAGCTTTAATAAAAATATGTCAATTTGACATATTAATTAGCTCTTACCTTCTAACACGATACACTGCCATTATGAATAAATTAGAAACCCTTAAACACTATTTTGGACATGATACTTTTCGCCCTCTACAAGAAGAGGTGGTAGATGCTATTGTAAATAAAAAAGATGTATTGATGATACTGCCTACAGGTGGGGGGAAATCACTCTGCTATCAGCTCCCCACACTTTTGATGGAGGGCATTACTGTGGTGGTCTCACCTCTTCTTGCACTCATGCACGATCAGGTTGTGGCACTTAAAGCCAATGGTATCTCTGCGGCTATGCTCTCTTCCATGCAAAATCTAGAAGAGAGTCAACAGATAGAAAAAGAGTTAAGAGGGGGTAAAATAAAACTTCTATATGTTGCGCCAGAGCGTCTGACCAATGGATATTTTCTCAATCTTTTACACCAACTTTCTATTAACTTTTTTGTCATAGATGAAGCACACTGTGTGAGTGAATGGGGGCATGAATTTAGAGAGAATTATAGACAGCTTTCTCTGCTCAAAGAACAGTTTGCGACCACCCCCATAGCTGCCTTTACCGCCACAGCGACCAAAGCAGTAGAAGAAGATATTGCAACTAACTTAGGACTCCAAAAACCTAAAAGGGTAAGGGGTTCACTGTTTAGAGATAACCTAATGATTAACGCAAGGCACCGCATTAAAGATGGAAGGGCACAATTGATGGAGTTTTTGAAACGTCATACCAATGAATCTGGTATCATCTATACGCTTTCTCGTAAATCTACAGAAGCCATTGCCCATTTTTTACAAACAAAAGGGATAGAAGCAAAAGCATATCATGCAGGATTACCAACTCAAGAGAAAAACAAAACTTATGCTGACTTTGTAGCAGACAGAGTGCAGATAGTAGTGGCAACCATTGCATTTGGTATGGGGATAGATAAGAGCAATATCCGTTTTGTAGTACATATGACCATGCCAAAAACTTTAGAGAATTTTTATCAGGAGATAGGACGGGCAGGAAGAGATGGCGTGGAGGCTGAAACACTTTTACTTTTTTCTGCACAAGATATTGTGCAACAAAAGATGTTCATAGAAGATTTACCAGAGACACCTTACAAACAACATGCCTTCAATAAGCTTGACAGCATGATAAGGTTTACCAATTCAGAGAACTGTCGGCATCAGACAGTAGCAGCTTACTTTGATGACCGTATGGATGTCTGTGGCAAAGTCTGTGACAACTGTACCGCACCTGCCAGTGAAAAAGTAGACATTACTACAGCTGCTCGCATGCTGCTCTCTACTATTTTACGCACTAAGCAAAATTTTGGTTTACACTATGTGATAGATGTACTTAAGGGGAGTAAGGAGCAACGGGTTTTAGCCAATGGACACGATACCCTTTCTGTCTATGGCATAGGAGATGAGTATAGTAGGTCACAATGGTTGACAATAGGTGACAAATTACTTGAACTAAATGCTGTTGAAATAGGAGAGTTTAAAGTATATAAGTTGACAGCATTTGGTGTAGAAGTTATCAAAGGTGCACACAGCATTGAACTCAAAAAAGAGAGATTGGCAGTTCAAAAAGCAGAAACGAAAAAGAAAGTAAGCTATTTTGATGACTGCAATGTCGAGATATTTGATATTTTACGTAATTTAAGAACCAAGATAGCACAGGCAAACAATATACCTCCCTATATTGTATTTTCAGATAAGACACTTAAAGACTTGAGTGTGAAATTACCGCAAAATAAGCAGGATATGCTTAACGTACATGGGATTGGTGAAGTTAAATTTGAGAGGTATGGTGAGGAGTTTTTGGAGGTGTTTTGTGAATAATTTGACATTTAATAATTTATAAACTATGGTATAGTTATAAGGACCATAAAAGAGATGAATATGGAAGATTCGGCTATTTTTATCTGTAATGTATTAGAAAGAAAGTAAATAATGGAACTAGTTTATTTGTGGATTGAAGATTATAAAAATATATATAAGCAAGAGATGCTATGACATATCTTTACGAAAATCAAAATATCCCTACTGAACTAGAAAAATATATAGAAGAAAATAAGAATCTACATAGTTGTTTTGATATAAACTTCAAAGGCATAAAACCTAAAAATTATTGCGGTTTTTTATCTATAGACAATCAAAGCTATTTTATCATTCCTAAAATTACTACAGAAAATACACAAAACCTAAATATGTTTATCTATATGCTCATATACGCTTATGATATAAATTTAAAAAATGAAGATTTGATAAATGCTGACAACCAAGAGCATCAAATATTTGAACTGTTTATTAGACTATTTTCAGATGCTTTACTGGATGAGTTTAAAAGAGGTGTATTTAAACAATACATAACTATGCAAGAGAACTTAAAAGTTTTACGTGGTAAATACATCATAGAGAAAAACTTCAATAACTTTTATCATCAAAATATCTATTGTGAGTTTGACGAGTTTAGTATGGACAATGAGCTTAACCGCTTTTTCCTTTATGCTATACGAACCTTTAAAAAGTTTAGCTCTTACGGTAACTTGCATAGATGTGAAGCTGTACTTAATGAGGTGGATTATTTGAATGTGGACTTTAAAAGATTAAATATCTATTTTGACCGTATGAATAGTAGATATAAAAAGAGTTATGAAGTAGCCCTGATGATACTTCAAAAGCTTTTACCTATGACAGAAACAAGTAGAGATAAAAGTTTTGCTTTTTTGTTTGATATGGCTGAGGTATTTGAGAAGTTTGTTGGGAAAATGTATAAAGAGATAGATTATACTACACAGTTACAACAACATGGAAACTTTGGAAGTTTGGTTTTAAAGCCTGATATTATGACCAGAAATAAAATCATAGATACAAAGTATAAAAAAGTAAACAAAAGGGGCAATTTGGCGGCACAAGATAAGTATCAGATGTCTGCCTATGGTATGAATTTTAAAGTCAAAGATACGATGCTTCTGTATCCAAAACATTTGGTTGATATAGATGATAATTTGGAACTTGGTAAAGGGGATGATATGATTAGATTGAAGATGAGGAGTTTGGATTTGGGGTTTGATGGTGGGCTTAAGGGGTATGTTAATGAAATGAGAATGAGAATTGAGAGGATAAAATTATGTCAATAGAAGATAGACGAAATAGGTTTAGAGAATGGGCGACATGAACAGTACAAAATACTACTACGATTGATGGTTATATTAGAAGTCTTGATGCAGATATTCCAAATCATTTAGATATTGAGTCTATTTTTAGTATAGTTGATATAGATAGAATAAATGCATGGCATACTAGATGTGGTGTTGATGGTAATATGCATGAGTTTAGTATGAATATTGGAAGGGGAAGACCTCAATCAGCCCTCAGAAAATATATTGACTTTTTAGAAAATAACAATGACGAAAACAATGTCATACAGGAGAATATTGAAAATAATGTCATGCAAGACAATATTGCAAACAATATCATCCAAAGAAATATCAAAAATATTATCTTATACGGCTCCCCAGGTGCAGGGAAAACACACAATACACAAAAACTAATAAGCCTTATAGAAAGTGGAATGCCTGAAAAATATATATTTGAAACTATTACAAAAAATGAGCTTAAGGATATTGCAGACATTGATGATATAAAAGATAAAGTAAAATTTATAACCTTTCATCAAAATTTTGGATATGAAGATTTTATAGAAGGGTTTAGGCCCAATGAAGATGGAGATATTGAGCTTAAGAATGGAGTGTTTAGACAAATATGTATTGAGGCTCAGACAAATTTAGATAATTCAAAAAGTAATAATTATTTTGATTTTGAAAGTTTTTTAAATGATTTTAGTCAAGAAGTAGAGAGTCAAGATAAATTTGTCATAGATAAAAATCTAACCATTGTAGTAAAGAAAAAAATAAATGGTGAATTTCAATCTTTTAAAGTTGGAGGGCGAGTTAAAGATCAATCACTAACAAAAGATATTATTCAAAGAGATTTTGAATCGTTTATAAAGGAACAGATTAAAAAGTATCAAGACATTAAGCCTACATATGAATCTCAAAGTATGTATCACGGGAATGCACCGTATTATTTTAAACTTTATGAGGCGATGAAAAAATATTTAAATAACACTGATTGTAGTTATAAAAGTTCAAAAAGTGAATTACAAAATTACTACCTAGTCATAGATGAAATCAATAGAGGCAATATTTCTAAAATTTTTGGAGAACTCATCACACTCATAGAGGAAGACAAAAGAGATACCTTTGAAGTAACGCTTCCTTATTCTAAAAAACCGTTTAAGATACCTTCCAATCTCTACATCATAGGAACTATGAACAGTACAGATAAATCTATAGCTCTGATAGACATAGCTTTACGAAGACGGTTTACATTTTTGAAGATGGAACCAAATCTTGAGTTAGTTCGCGATGAAACAGCTAAAGATATAATGCAACAGCTGAATGAGAAAATAACAGAAAAACTTAGTGCAGATTATGCGCTTGGGCATAGTTATTTTATGAAGATACAGAATGGTGACGATTTGGATTTTGCTTTGGAGTATAAGATTAAACCTTTGTTGGAGGAGTATTTTTATGGGGATGAGCAAGGGCTTAAGAGTGTGCTTGAAATTATAAAAAATAATGAAGATGATGATAACGAATGAATTCGTTTTGTGAACATTCTTGCCCACGAACAATCACTTGTGATTGAGATTTAAGATATACAAATATAAAACAAGAAACCATTATATGACATACATGAAGCAAGAAGAGCTTCTTTGGTTAGATACTGTATTGTTGCAGCCTATAAAAAACATCTGTTCCCCTAACCTACTCTGTGCTATAATCTTTTAAAAAAGTAGCTCTAATCATGAACCTTATTGAAATTGCACAAGAGACATTTTACATTGAAGCAGAAGCACTTAAGCGAGCTGCTGAACGTCTTGACCAGAACTTTTTAGATGCTATTGAGCTTATAGAATCAACAAAAGGGAAGTTGATTGTTACAGGCGTAGGTAAGTCTGGATTGGTAGGGGCAAAAATGGCTGCTACTTTTGCAAGTACTGGAACTTCTAGTTTCTTCCTGCATCCTACAGAAGCTCTGCATGGAGACTTGGGCATGATAGGCAAGAGCGATACTTTACTTGCCATAAGCAGTAGTGGAGAGAGCGAAGAGTTGACAAAAATACTCCCTCATATAAAACGTTTTAATATTCCTCTTATAGGGCTTACGGGAAACAGAGCTTCCTCCCTTGTAAAATATTCAGATGTTTTTCTCGATATAAGTGTCAAAAAAGAGGCTTGTCCTCTCAATGTTGCCCCCACCACATCTACAACTCTCACAATGGCACTGGGCGACGCTTTGGCTATTGCACTTATGAATAAAAGAGGATTTAAAAAAGAGGATTTTGCCTCTTTTCATCCTGGAGGATCTTTGGGCAAAAAACTTTTTATTAAGATAAAAGATTTAATGAGAACAGATAATTTACCTTTAATCAAAGAGAGAGTTGCGCTAAAAGAAGCCATTGTTGTTATGAGTGAAGGGAAATTAGGTACGGTACTTATCGTAAATGATGACAAAAAATTGGTGGGGCTACTTAGCGATGGAGACCTTAGGCGGGCACTTATGAGGAAAGATTTTGATTTGGATAACCCTGCAATACACTATGCAAACAGTAAGCCAAAATGTTATCATAATACAGAGTTACTTGCTTCTGAAGCACTTGAAATTTTAGAAGATAATCGCATACAGCTTCTGCCTATCACAAATGAGGCGAAACAAATAATAGGTGTTTTGCATATACATGACTTGGTAAATGCTGGCATACAAAGCACATAGATAATAGATGCACTGGTGATAGCAAATCCCATTTTAAAAAGGTGGTTTGGTATCAGTACATGGTGCAAAACTTTACTTTACACACATCTAAGGATAACATAAATGAGACTAAACAAATATATTTCACACAACACAAGGTACTCAAGGCGTGAAGCAGATAAACTAATAGAAGAAGGAGAAGTTACTCTTCATAAAAAAATGTTAAAAGATTTCTCTTATGAAGTTAAGCAAGATGATTCTATACATGTAAAAGGGAAAATAGTCAAAGAGAGCAGAGAGCTTACTATTATTGTTTACAATAAACCCAAAGGGGTACTGGTTACAAAAAAAGATGACAGAGGACGTGCAACTATATATCATAAGTTAGCAGGTAAGTTTAGACATTTTATTCCTGTGGGTAGGCTTGACTATGCTTCAGAGGGACTTCTGCTTCTTACAGATACTATAGAAGTAGCAACAGCTCTTATGGAGAGTAGTTTGGACCGTACCTATAATTTAAAATTGGACAAACCCATTACTCCAGAGATGACTACTGCAATGCGAGAAGGTCTTCATCTTGAAGATGCACGCGCAGGCGCGCATGAAAAAAGTAAAATATACAGTATGGACTTTGCACCATTTGCACATTTTGAAGTTAGAGTAGAGGGGAAAAGCTTCTCTAAAATACGAGTTACCATAACTGAAGGGAAAAATAGAGAACTTAGACGTTTTTTTGGGCATTTTGGAGCAAAAGTTCTTGACCTCAAGCGTGTAGCTTTTGGTGGCATAGAACTCAACAACCTTCCTACAAATAAAACAAGGTTTTTTACGAGAAGAGAGTATGATGATGTGCATAAATTTATGAAACGTAAAAAAATAAATGCTGTAGCAGATATTAAAAATATGGCAAATGCCAAAAAACAAGAAGAAGAGAACATGGAGAACCAAGAGTATCAAAAAAACAATGAGCAGAGACAAGAAAAGTTTAAAAAAAGAGACTAAAAATGGTAAACTTTGCACTCAAGTACCGTCCAGAGACTCTTAATGAAATAATAGGGCAATCTCATCTTTTAGGAGAAACAGCACCACTAAAAAAACTTATAGAGTCCAATGCCCTCCTGCACTCTTTTTTCTATGGTCCTCCTGGGTGTGGAAAAACAACACTTGCTAGAGTTATTGCCGCACAACTTGATTGCCCTTTTTATGAGATGAATGCTACAACCCTGAAGATAGATGATTTGCGTAAAATATTTAAAGAGTATGCTAATGCTTTACAAAAACCTCTTGTCTTCATAGATGAAGTTCATAGATTAAGCAAAAATCAACAAGAGGTACTTTTGCCTTTTATGGAAAACCATGCTGCTCTCATCATAGGTGCATCTACTCAAAATCCTTATTATTCACTTACGTCTGCCATACGGTCACGCTCACATGTTTTTGAATTTAAACCACTCAAACAAAAAAATATGCTGACTTATCTTAGAAAAATTATAAAACTTGAATCAATCTCTATAGAAGATAATGCCATTGAATATCTAGTTTTTTCCAGTGGAGGCGATGCAAGAGCAATGTTAAATCTTTTAGAGAGTGGGCAAGTTGCCTCTACTCCTATAACGCTAGATGTACTTAAGCAAATAAGACCTCGTGCTATGCAGGCGGGAGCCTCTGAAAATGAGAGTCATTATGAGCTTACTTCTGCTATGATTAAAAGCATTAGAGGCTCTGACATAGATGCTTCAATTTACTACTTGGCAAGACTAATTAATGGTGGAGAACCAGCTGAATTTATAGCTAGACGTTTAGCTATACTTGCAAGTGAAGATATAGGAAATGCTAACCCTCCTGCTCTAAATTTAGCAAGCTCTACACTCAATATAGTAAAACATATTGGATATCCAGAAGCTAGAATTGCCCTCTCTCAACTAGTCGTTTACCTAGCCTCGTCACCAAAATCAAATAGTGCATATAGTGCCATAAATTCTGCTTTAGCTTCTATAGAACAAGGAGATATATATCCTATACCCATCCATCTAAAGACTCATGCCAAAACATATATATACCCACATGATTTTGGAGGATGGGTAGAACAGTCTTATCTTTCTGCTCCTTTACAGTTTTATAAAACTAAACAAGTAGGATTTGAAAAAACCTTATGGCAGTGGCATGAAAAGATAAAATCTATAAAAATATAACACAATTTTAACACTATTGATGTGCTATAATAAATTAAAATTCAATAAAAAGGAAAGTAATGAAAAAAAATATCCTTAAAGCAATATTTGCATCAAGTATTGGTATTATTTTGTTAAGTGGATGTACTGGTAGTGAAGTAGTTCCCAACAATGCAACACAAGGGGGTGCCATAGCTGGTGCCATAGCTGGTGCAGTTATAGGAGGCAATACAAAAGGTCATGACAAAAGCCAACGTGTAGCAATAGGTGCTGCTGTAGGTGCTGCTGTAGGTGGCGGTATCGGGCATGTAGTGGATGGACAACAGCCTGTAGCTCAACAAACTGGCGGTTGGCAATAGCCTTATTGCTTCATAGTAGTATATAAAAAATTTAAAAGGATATATAATGAAATTACTTAAACCAATATTAGCTTCTTCTGTAGCAGTTTTGATGCTAGCAGGATGTTATAATCAGCCTGGGCTAGTTCAAGATGAAAGTTATAATCGTACCAAAACAGGTGCAGTTGTAGGTGCCATAGCTGGAGCAGTAGCCGGATATAATACCAAAGGTAGTGATAAAAAGAGAAATGCAGCCATAGGTGCACTTGCAGGAGCTGCTTTAGGCGGTGGTGCAGGCTATTTACTTGACAAGCAGGCAAATGAGATAGCTCAAGCACTAGGAACAGGAGTTAGTAATGATCCATTGGCAGTACTTGATCCGCGCAGAGATATTGTAGTCTCAAAAACAGATACATATGTAAAAGTTATGTTTAGAGACAGAATGATGTTTGCAACTGATTCATCAAATCTTCAGTCTAGTGCAGAATATAAAGTAGGAAAAATTGCACAACTTTTACGAAATTATCCTCAAACTGTAGTAGGTGTTGCAGGATTTACAGACAACCGAGGAAGCTATCAGTATAATCAAGGACTCTCTGAAAGTAGAGCAGGAACCGTAGCAAATCTTTTGGCAGTCAATAGTCGTCCATATACAAAAGGGTGCTCCTTCAGTAAAACTATAGCACCAAATGATACAGCAGAAAATCAAGCTCTTAATAGACGGGTAGAAATATATCTTTACCAAGACAGAACACAAATGACGGACCCTTGTAACTAGCAAGAACCTATCCTAAAAAGCCAAATACTTCTGTTTGGCTTTAGACTACTCCTTTTAGATAAAATATTTATAAAAGGGGTTCTTTCTATATTTTTTCAGGAACCAGATATGATTAAAAAATTACTCTGTGGCATAGATGAAGCGGGGAGAGGTCCTTTGGCTGGCTCATTGGTTATGGCGGGAGTTGTGCTTAAAAAGCCTATTGAGGGTTTGATGGATTCTAAGAAATTGACCCAAAAGAAGCGTGAAGCACTTTACCCTCTTGTGATTGAAAACTCTGATTATCACATTGTCTCTTTTTCTGCACAAGAGGTAGATGAAATGGGTATCTCCAAGTGTTTACACCAAGGTTTACAAAGCATACAGAAATATTTACCTGATGTGGAGTATCTTTTCGATGGGAACAGTACTTTTGGGGTTGACAACATTACAACGATGGTCAAAGCAGATGATAAAATAGTCGAAGTGTCTGCAGCAAGTATCTTAGCCAAAGTGACACGTGATAGAGAGATAGTAAAAATGGCTAAATTATATCCAGAATATGGATTTGAAAAACATAAAGGGTATGGAACTAAAGTCCATATGGAAGCTTTAATAAAGTATGATAGGTGCCCAATACATAGAAAAACCTTTAGAGTAAAAGGTTTAGACGATTGAACGTTATTTTAAAATACTGTATTCCCATTTACCGTTAGCTTTCCTTTAATAAATTCAATATCGTAAACTTTTTTACCCTCTTTTTCAACAGGAGGAAATAGCATGAGCATCATCATAGCTTTTGGTTCTTGCAGAACAAGAGAAAAAAGTTTTGTCGAAAGAGTGAGATGGGTTTTTGTACTAAGTGCATCTAGTGCGGCCAGCGGATTTCGCGAAACAGAATTGATATTAAATGATTTGTCAATATCTAAAGAAGAACTGAGCGTGAAGCCCTCCATAGTGTTAGCATTTTCTTCTATGGTTTTTACAGAAAATTTTGGAATGTTTAAGGTGATGTTCTTCGATAGTATTTTTTGAGTGAGTGCAGTCACAACTTCTGTATTGTCGATATCTACTTTTTGCAGGGCTTCAAATGCCATAATATCAAGATTGTCAATATTGAAATCAAAAAGTATATCATTCATTTGAAATGTTTTTTGACTGTTTATAATTTTTATGTATTCTGTTTTGGCAGATAAAGAACTTTTTAAAAGATTGCTACTCATACTATTTATGGTCTTCACATTTGTATTTTTTGTAATTATTGAGAAGCCATCTTCACCTTGTAGTTCAAATATTTTGGCACTATAATCTAAGATGATATCATAAGGTGATGTTCCTATCATATAGTGACCTTTGAGGTTGGAAAGTTTCACCATAAACTTCTCCCCCTCATTTATGGAGAATAGTTCTGCTTTATGTTTTATGGTTTTTATTTTTCCATTTTCTATGTCACTTTCAAAGGTGACTCCTTGACTTAAAATATTTACTTTCTCCCCATCTTCAAACGTTTCATTGATGTCTTTAACATAGCCCCTAAATCCTGAAAGTAATTTATTGAAATCAAGATGTATAAGCAGTGTCTTGGCAGCGATCATCTCTTGTATGCGAGCCATGGCTACTTTATCTTCTTTGTCTGGTTTAGGGAGTGCAATAGGGTATAGGTCTACAGAAAGAGCACTATAGCTGTTATTAAGATATTTGGCATTTACGCCTACTTTAAATCCTTTGAATGAAAGTATCTCTTCTTGCTCTAATTCTACACCTTTAGACTTTAAGTAGCTTGCGATTTTAGCAGGGTCATCAAGACTGATTACAAAATGTTCTTCACTCTCTTTGATCTCTCTGTCAGTTATTTTAAAACCATTTTGTTGTAACGTTGCCAATCCATTGTTGACTTGCTTTTTCATTTCTTCTGTGATTTGAGCAGAGCCAGCAATAAAATAATAGATGCTTGCAACTAGCAAAAGCCCAATAATACCAAATCCTAATTTCTTCATTGCTAACCTTTATAAATATTTTTTAAATGTTCCATTTTTTTACCCATGTTGAGCAGAGCCATATCTGCAAGAGTAAGTGCCATCATCGCTTCACATACTATAGTTCCACGCAGAGCAACACAAGGATCATGTCGTCCTTTTAAGTTACATTTTACCTCTTCATTTTGTGTGGTGATGGTTTGTTGTTCTTGAAAGATGGAAGGTGTAGGCTTAAAGTGCGTTTTTACGATGATAGTATCACCATTTGAGATACCTCCTAAGATGCCACCAGAGTGGTTACTTGTAAATCCACTAGAAGTAATCTCATCATTATTTTCACTTCCTTTGAGGTGTGTACTCGCTATACCGTCACCTATCTCTACTGCTTTGGCTGCATTGATGCCCATCATT
>JAUXGC010000107.1 GCA_030622375.1 Sulfurovum sp. | reverse complement strand
ATTTATACCATTGAAAAGTTGGCAAGAAAAAAGAAATAATAAATATGAGTTGAGATTTACAGGGTACAAAAGTATAGCCAATATCCCTAGCCTTAGTGGCTGTTTTATGTTTTTAAGAACCTCGGTTTTAAAAGATGTGGGACTTTTTGATGAAAATATATTTATGTATCTTGAGGATGTAGATCTAAATAGAAGAATACACAGTAAATATAAAACTATTTTTTATCCAAAAGTAAGCATAGTTCATGAGTATGCTAAAGAATCCTATGTCAACAGAAAACTACTGATATATCATATAAAATCTGCTATATATTATTTCAATAAATGGGGATGGATATTTGACAAAGAAAGAGATGATATCAATAAAAAATGTTTAAAAAAATTAAAAAAGAATAGAGGGTCAGAATAGAGGGTCAGGTCATTACTATTAACTAAATAAGGTAAAAGGGGTCAAGTGATACCAATCATGCTATGTCACTGATGAGAGCTACCTTTATTCCCTCATAGGAAAACTTTTAGAAGGTAAAAAAGATTAAGAGTTAGTATCATTTGTAAGTACCAATGTAAATATACCTGAGATAAAAGAGTTGTTGCAATTGTTTCTTATCAAAGAGTATAGTTAGAGGAATAGAGGAAAATGAAGCTTATGAGTTTGAAGAAAATATGATTAAAGTATTGAAAATATACAAGTAAGTATATATATGATATAATATGTACATATATAAAGGACTTAATATGTTAGAACTTGGAATCTCTCAGGCACAGAGTCAATTTACACAACTGTTGACACAAACAGTTCTTATAGTAGATAAAAAAGCACATCGTAAAAAAGCAGTTATATTGCCTTATGATGAATATAAAAGTTTATTGGCTAGAGCATCAATAAACAAAGAAAATCTAGGTAGTAGTACATTTTCTAAATTTGTTGGTATATTAGATGATGATTATAAAACTGATGATGCTAAATATAATAAGATAATACAATAGATGAAAGTGTTTATAGATACAAATATTTTTCTTGATTTGATTTTAAAAAGAAAAGACTTTAAAGAAGCCCTTTTACTTTTTGATGCCATTGAAAAAAAACTTTTCAATGGAGTTATCCTAGATGTGACTATTTTAAATATTGATTATATTGCTAAAAAACAGATAAATAATGTAAATGAATTTTTAACTACTGTAAATCAACTCATTGAAGTTGTTGGTGCTTCAAATGAGATGATTAAAAAAGCATTAGATATAAATAATTCCGATTTAGAAGACAACCTCCAATACATATGCGCTAAATACTTAAAGTGTGAGTTGATTATAACAAATGATAAAAAGTTTTATAGTGGTGATATAACAAAATTTACAAGTAAAGAATTTGTAAGTAAGTATCTGTAATTAAAAAAGGGGGTGGTAACTGACCCCTTTTTGTCCTTTTGTTAAATCTTCATGGTCAGGTGTGTTGAAAATCTATCAAGCCAAAAGTTTAAAACATGAATATTGAACTCTTTCGCTATAATAATAGCAATTTAAAAACAATACTTCTCAAGGTAAAACATGAACACAACCAGTATGTCCATAGATGAAGATGAGATAGACCTTGGAGAGGTTTTTAGTACCATGGGGACTTATAAGTATATGATTTTCTTTTTTGTGCTTCTGTTTGGTTTGGCTAGTGCTGCGTATGTCTATTTTACACCCAGTGTTTACAAAGCTTACGCTACCGTTGAAGTCGGTACTGAGCAGAGTACTTTAGGGGATGAAGATATATTTGCTATGGCTATGGACTCTGGTGCTAGCAATACAGATACCGAAATAGACATTATGCAATCAAGATTTGTAGCTCAAAAAGCATTAGAAAAAGTCAATGTCTCTCACCACTACTACACTACTGTAGCATTTAAAAAGATTGAGCTTTATAAAGATTCTCCTTTTCAAGTAGGCATGCTTAAAGGTTATGATGTCTCTTTTGAGCTTTACCCTATAGATGACAAAACATATCGTTTGGTTGTTGATGAAGCCAAAGAGGAGAATGCTACTATTTTGAGTTATGATGCTGTTTGGAGTTATGATGCCATACTCCCTTACGGCGAAGAGATAGTTGAAGAGCATTTTCATCTCAATATAGTAAAGACTAAAACATCAAAAGAGTCAAAGTATAGTTTTGTGGTTATGGCACCCGAAAAAGTAGGTAGTTTCGTGCAGGAGCATTTGAGTGCAAGTCCAAAAACAAAACGCTCCAATATATTGGAACTCTCTTACGAAGACAATGTAGCTTTACGCGCCCAAGAGTTTACAAATGCATTGGCAAAGGCATATATAGAGCAGAGTGTAGAGAAAAAAACAGAAGAGTCAGGACTGAAGCTAACCTTTATAGACAAACAGTTGAAGCTGATTACCGATAATCTTAAGAGTTCAGCCATAAAAATAGAAGAGTTTAAAAAAAGTTCAAACACTACAAGTTTAAATGCTAAAGCAGAAAACATCATTATGAGGATGAGTGACTACGAGAGTAAACTTGCAGAGATATCTATGCAAGAAGAGATGCTCGATACCCTCTATGTGCAGGTAAAGTCAGGCAAAAATCTTGAAAACATTACCATCGTGGGTCTCAATATGGAAGATGCTGGATTTTCCCTGATGATAAAAGAGCTTCAAGATGCCATTATGAACAAGAAAATCTTACGTGAAGACTATACGGAGATGTACCCTGAGGTAAGCAAGCTCAGAAGAAAGATTGTGCAACTGAAAAAGATTATTGTTGCTACCATTAAAAACTTGCGAAAAAATACAAAAGAGAAGAAAATACTACTTCAAAAGTCTATCTCTAAAGAGCAGAAGCTTCTCAACAGACTTCCAGCTGATGAGAGAATGTATGGACAGTTGGAGCGTAAGTTTTCTGTCAATGAAAACATATACTCCTACTTGCTTGAGAAGCAGTCAGAGACAGCCATCATAAAAGCATCTACCATTAGTAAAAACAGAGTTATAGATATGGCACTTTATCCTGAAGAACCCATCAAGCCTAAACGAACTCTTGTTGTGTTGGTGGGGCTGATTTTGGGGCTGATTTTTGGGATCCTGCTCGCTTTTCTGAGAGCATTTTTAGACAATCGTATAAAAAATGAAGAAGATGTTACTTGGGTAACAGATGTGCCACTGCTTGCTATCATACCTACTATAGGTAAAAACAGTGATAAGATTAAAGTCTTTTCTTCTCCCAAATCTTCTATGGCAGAAGCATTTAGAAATTTGCGTACCAATTTGCAATTTATGGCAAAAAATAAGAGGGCACATGTGATAGTCATGACTTCAACCGTAGGTGGAGAGGGAAAAACAACTATGTGCATAAACTTAGCTGGGATTATGAGTATGGCAAATAAAAAAACTATTGTACTCAATCTTGATATGCGAAAACCAACCCTACATGAAAAATTTGGACTTAACAATGCAAAAGGTATGAGTAATTTACTCTCAGGACATGCTAAATTGAGTGGGGTCATTCAGTCTACATCGCATAGTAATTTAGACATTATTGCTTCTGGACCTGTGCCACCAAATCCAAGTGAATTGATACAAAATGGCTTGATGGAAAAGGTACTTGTAGAGCTAAGAGAGATGTATGATGTTATCATACTAGATACTCCTCCTGTAGGGTTAGTGACAGATGCAAAAACCCTTATGCACCTTGCAGATACAAGCATCTATGTGCTTAGAGCCAACTACTCGAAAAAAGAGTTTTTTCAAAATATAAATAAACTATATAGTGAAAAAATTAGTGGTTTTGGTATATTACTCAATGACGTTGCAATCAATAGAGCTAATTATGGATATGGATATTATGAAGATGAAAAATAATGTTCTCTTTTTTTAAGAAAGAAAAAAAACAACAAGGAAAATCTCGCCTAAAAGTTGACCTTCATTCTCATCTGATACCTGGTATTGATGATGGTTCACAGAGTATGGAAGAGAGCTTGCATCTTCTTAGAGGGATGGAAGCGTTAGGCTATAAAAAAGTCATAACTACACCACATATTATGATGGATGCCTACGGCAACACACCAAAGAGCATCACTGCTGGACTAAACACTTTGCGTAAAACTGCCAAAAAAGAGGGAATCTGTTTAGAGATAGAAGCTGCCGCTGAGTACTATTTGGATGATGGTTTTTGTGATCTTCTTAAGAAAGGTGATATGTTGACTCTTAAGGGGAACTATCTTCTTTTTGAAACCTCCTATATGGCAAAACCTATACAGTTAGAAGAGATGATTTTTGAGATTTTAGCCACAGGCTACACACCACTTTTGGCTCACCCCGAACGCTATCGTTACGTGAAAGACCCTCAAAAGGAGTATGGACGATTTAAGGAATTGGGCGTCTATTTTCAAGTAAATCTAAACTCTTTTGGAGGGCATTACGGGAAAGAAGCAAAAAAACACGCCCAGTTTTTAAGCAGTCATGGCATGATAGACTTTTTGGGAAGTGATGTTCACCATAAAAAACAGGTAGAGACACTTGGCAATGTTTTTTTGTTAGACGCATATAGCGATATTTTTAAACACAATACTATACTCAACGATACAGTATTCTAAAATTTAAAACAGATAAGATATAATTATGTTTAGTATTAAAAGGAGAAGGGAATGTTTAAAGTGAAGTTAGTTATATCCATAGCCGTGTTGGCACTTTTAAGTGGGTGTGCGAGCAAGTCAGAGTATAAACTTTTTCAGTCAGATGTAAACACTACACAAGAGAGTAAAATAATTACCGATAGAAGTATAGAGTATCATATTTTACCTCAAGATAGACTAGAAGTAATGCTGTATAAAAATCCGGAACAAGCCTCTATAGGGATGGGGAGCGAGTTAGGACAGAGTATGAGTAAAAAAGGTATCTTGGTAAATGCAGAAGGTTTGATAGTTTTGCCTCTTATAGGCAAGATTAAGGTTTCTGGACTTACGCAGATGCAAGCTGCAGACTCTATTACCAGAAGGTATAAAAAATATTTAAATACACCTTCTGTCTATCTTGAAGTGTT
>JAUXGC010000085.1 GCA_030622375.1 Sulfurovum sp. | reverse complement strand
CTCTTAAATATAAATAGTCTATACTTTACGGATACTATATATTTTAAAGGTGGTAAAGAGTGTACTTTAGGCACAAGAGTGGCATATACTTTATAGTTACTTTTTTTATATTTATTTTTTTAATCCTATTTATATATTTTTACTCAAATAGCCCCATATATTCTAAAAGTTTTAAAGCAGAGGCTTTTGAAGAAGCAGAGCCCCTTTTTCATCAGAATGCACGTTGGCTAGGAGCAGATGCAGCTCTCTCCATACCACTTGATAACAATCGTACATTATGGCTTTTTGGAGATACCTTTATTGCTGAATCAGGCAGTCACACAAGAGTAGGATCTAAAATGGTAAGAAATACAATTGCCATTCAAAATGGAATAGATCCACTTAGGGCAAAAATGGATTTTCATTGGAAAGAAGATATTAATGGTTTGCCCTCATCATTTTTTCCAGAGCGTGCAAAACATTGGTATTGGCCTGGACATGGATCTAGAGTTGATACAGGAGAGTTGATTATTTTTCTGTATATCATTAAAGCAACAACAGAGCAAAGTCTTGGTTTCAAGTGTGTAGGTTATGCTGTTGCAGTGATTAAAAATCCAGATATTCCAGTAGAGAGATGGAATCCAAGTATTATTGATATTGCTACAAGTAAATTTGATGCCATTCCTGCTACAGCTGTAATTCAAGATGGCAACTATACGGTTGCTCTTGCTATTGCTCAAAAAGGAGTGCACAGTGGTACACTTGTACGCTACCCAACCAGTTTACTTAAAAAAGGCAATGTCAACAAGGCTCAATGGTGGACAGGCAAAAAGAGAGGATGGATTTTAGAATCTATGCTTGGAGATGATAAGCCAGAAACTGTCTTAGATGATGCTGGGAGTGAATGTTCTGTGCATTGGGATGAGCGTAAAAAATTATTTGTTCATATTGCTAGTTATGGTTTTGGTGCATCGACTATTGGGCTTCGCACCGCTAAAAAGCTTACTGGTCCTTGGACCTCTGTATCAACTATATACTCTCCACCAGAGTCAAATGTTTCAGGTGCATTTGTTTATGCAGCTAAGGCTCACCCAGAACTAACCAGTTTAAATCCTAATGACCTTATAATTACTTATGCTACAAATAGTTTTAAACTTAATGATTTATTTTCAAAAGAGGGAGAAACATCTTTATATTGGCCACGATTTGTTATTGTGAGTTATAGATGAATAGTGTTTACTTAACAATGATAAAATATATAAAATTAAAACTTTAAAGGCAAAAAGTGAAAAGTGAAAAAAAATTATTAAATCTGTTATCAATCATAGTGATTACTTATCTGATAGCCAATGTAATTGTTGGATTTGGAGGAACAAAAGCAGGTATTGTTATACCTTTCCTTCTTATTTCATTTATTATATTTATTTTTACACATGGTACTGTGCGCTATGGAATAAAAAATATATTAATACTGATTGGGACAGGAATGGCAGTAAGCCTTTTTTATGAAGGAATGAGTATAGCGACAGGTTTTCCATATAGTAGTTATTATTATACGGAAATATTGGGTCCACAACTGTTTGGTTTTCCAATTATAGTAATGATGGGTTATGGTGTTGGGGCATATATTTTTTGGACTCTTGCCAAAGCAGTATCAGGTAATTTTAACAATACGCTAAAAGGTGCAAATATTGTACTAGTCCCTATCATAGCCGCTGCTCTTTTTACGTCATGGGATTATGCTCTTGACCCTGTTATGGCTACTATTAACAAGGCTTATATTTGGGATGATTCTGGTGCATATTTTGGTGTTCCATTTGCAAATTTCATGGGTTGGTATCTTGCTGCCTATACGATTTTTCAGATTTTTGCATTAGTTATTTATTGGCAGAAAAAAACAGAAGTGCCGGCCATTGCAAAAAAGAAGCTTTATTGGTATCAATCGATAGTTATGTATGCATCCATATTTATACAGCTTCCTGTTTTAATGATGTTTGAAGAAAACAGAGAGATAACCATAGCTTCAGGACAACTGTTTCAAACAAATGAGATTTATCAGAGTATGACTCTGATCGGGATTGCTACCATTATAGTACCAGCCATAATAGCTTTTGCTATTGTCTATAACTCGAATGAGTTAGAATGATAAAGACTATAGATTTGAAACCTTATGGTCAAGCAGTAACTTGCTACCAAAATCCTAAGAGTTTAATATGAAACAGAGTAAGTGTATTACTTTTGTTATTGGTTTTCTATTTTCTGTAAGCCCCTTATTTGGTCAATCTTCTTGGGAGCTGAGCAAGAGTGAAGATGATATTAAAATATACACAAGAACTATTGAAGACTCTCCAGCTAAAGAGTTTAAGGCAGTTACAACGATAAATGCCAAACGGTCCGATATAGTCAAAGCAATTACTAATATTCCAGATTATGTAAACTGGTATCCTAATGTTAGTGTTGCCAAGGTCTTAAAGAGCATTAGCCATAATGAAGATATTATTTATTATAAAATTGATCTTCCTTGGCCTGCATCAGACAGAGATGCGGTATTGAGATTCAATGTCGATTCTAATGAATCCAATAAAATAACCAAAATAGATATGATAGAAGAGCTAAAAACAATAGAAAATTTTGATAATGTGGTGAGAATAAAAGGTGTTAAGGGGTTTTGGAAATTGACATCTTTAGGAGATAATAAAACTAAAATACACTATCAATTTGTAGGTAATCCGGGAGGTAGTTTGGCTGTATGGATTATCAATATGTTTATTATCGATGGCCCATTTGATACACTTAAAGCACTCAAGAAGAAAGTAATTTAAATATAAGATAGAATCTTTGAACCTAAGCTGGATAAGACAGATAGAGAAAAATATCTCTCTGGTTTGTCCAATGCTCTAAAAATGGTACTGAACCATTAATTTTTATTCTAGTTTATTTTAAAATTATAATTAAATTGATTAGGCTCAACATCATGTATAAGATTTATATCCACTCTATTTTACTTATTGTAGCCTCGCTACTTTCAGCATCTCCCGTATTAGAAGTGCCTTCAGGCTCTATAAGAATGGCTTTATACCCTTCTTTGGAGGTTGGTTTATGTTCTATTCCCTTTGGGATGACAATCATTTCTCCACTATTGATTTCAACAATTTTATCTCTAAAATGCATAAGCATCTTGCCTTCCAGAATTATGAAAGTTTCATCCGTATCATCATGGCTATGCCAAACAAATTCTCCTTTAAATTTAACTATTTTAAATTCATAATCATTCATTTTTGCTATGATTCTCACGCTGTAATCGTCAGCAGATAGTTTAGAAAATTTTTCTGAAAAGTTAATTTTGGATGGTGTCATGATTATTCTCCGTAACTATTAATTATATTTCTAATTGTACTGTAAATAAGAAAAATCTCCTATGTTTTTTTCTCTTTTATGGAAGAGGTAGTATAAAGAATTTCTCTTAAAAAAAGTAATAATGATATAAGCAGTGAAATCATTGCAAAAATAAATAGAATCGAAATAACAGTCGATCCTTTGAACTCCAAGATGGAACTTAAAAACATGGTAATAATGAGTAAAGATACCATTACTCCTGTCATGGTTCCAAAAAGTATTGCAAAGTTTATATTTTTCAATCTTTTAGTAAGCGCCGATCTGCGTGCTTTTGATACCTTTGACGTAACATGATCTTTATTTATTTTTAACTGTTTTTCTTCATATATTTCCAGTTTCTCTACTTTATCAATGATTCGTGTAAATCTACCCGTAAAAACATTTAATAGTCCAGCAACTCCTGCTAGTAAAAAAACAGGAGCTACAGCTAGTTGTATAAGATGTGAAACAGTATTAACAATATCTGTATTTATGGTTGTAATCATTTAATTTCCTTGTCTAATATAAACATATTTTATCTTATAGATATTAACAAAATAATGATTATAAATAATATATTTTATAATATCTAACTCAAAAGAAGCTGTTGCCTGATATTTACTATTAAATCGGATATTCAGATAACGATGATATTTGCCTATGTGGTAAAAGAGTTAAATCCCCATTGGATTTTTAGTAAAAGTATAATAAACTTTTGTTATGAAAAATATGGAACAAACCAATAAAGCAATTTGTATAAGTGCAGTGCTTAAAGGACTTAAAGAGTATAAAATAAACAATACTATTAAGGGTATTGTTTTAAACAAGATTAGTTCTATTATGCACTATGAACTTATAAAAAACAGGTTTTAGCTGATTTTGAAGATGTTGTTGTTCTTTTTGTTTTGTCTGACTGTTTTATCTAAGCAAACCTGTAGTTGTAATTTTATGCTAAAATTCATCTAAAAACATAGAAGAGGCTTTATGCACTTTAACCGCGTTCATATAGAAGTTACCAATATTTGCGGTTTGGCATGTAGCTTTTGTCCGCCAAAGTTGCAACCAACAAAAACAATGTCACTTAGCTTTTTTGAAAAAATACTCATAGAACTTCAGCCTTACACAAGATCTCTTGCATTTCATGTTATGGGAGATCCTCTTACGCTCTCAAATCTTTTTGAATATTTGCAACTTGCAGGAAAATACGGCTTTGAAGTGGAACTTACTACAAGTGGATACTATCTCGAAAAAACACCTATTGAGGTTTTGTTCCATCCAGCAGTAAGGCAACTAAATATCTCACTAAATAGTTATAACAAAAATAGTCTCAACCTCAGTTTTGAAGCGTATATGGACGGGGTTTTTGTGGCATGCAAAAATAAACTTGAAAAGTATCCAAAACCATTTATAAACTTGAGAGTCTGGAACCTTGATGATGTGTTGAGTGAAGCTAAATTTAACAAGATGCTTTTTGAAAGCATAGAAAACTTTTTTGACATGAAAATAAATTTAGATGCGATTTATAAGGATAAGATCAAATCACTACGACTTGCTTCAAAAGTACTGTTAAATTTTGATAACTACTTTGAGTGGCCATCACTGAATAATACACATGATAGTGATTCGACCTGTCACGCTTTGAAGTCACATATAGGCATACTTGCAGACGGTACGGTGGTTCCATGCTGTCTTGATGGTGAAGGGGTTATAAACCTTGGTAACTTGCATGACACTTTGCTTAAAGAGGTACTAAGTTCAAAAAGGGCGCAAGATATGATTGAAGGTTTTGCACAAAACAAAGCAGTCGAAGCACTTTGTAGAAAATGTAGTTATAAAGATCGCTTTAAAACAACACTCCCTAAAACCTCATTTCAAAAGTCATACTAATCACATTGGAGTAGCTCGAAACAATATTTATAAAGATGATGTATATAAATAGAAGTTTTTAGGGCTACTCTGTGTAAAAAGTTTACTATATCCCCAAATTACGCATAAAATTACCTGCTATAATTGTACTTCTCTCTTTAAAGACATCTGCTATATGTGGCTCATAAATAGCATTTAGTGTTGCAAAGAATAGCGTGAGCCACTGTTCAAACGCTTCACGACTAAGTCCACCTATCATCATATGTGGAGCAAGAGGGTTGCCTCTGTAGGAAGCATCACTCAGTGCCATAGAAGACCAAAAGTTTACCAAGAGTTCTAAATGTGGTACCCAATGCTCATTGGTCATATCATCACCTAATTTTGCTATAAAAAATGGTCCTACTGTCTCATCTTTCAGTACCCGTCTATAAAAGTT
>JAUXGC010000004.1 GCA_030622375.1 Sulfurovum sp. | reverse complement strand
TGATCACAGCTCTAGTGATATTGGTGTAAGGAGAAAGTATGGGTTTAGAACAATTTAAAAACAGAAATGTTGGAACGCAAAACTATACAGCACTTGATGTGGGTAAAACGCCTGCAACTGGTATGGATCAGTTTAGGCAAGTAGTAAAAAGAACCTTTAAAGGGGAACTTTTTGTAGGTCTTTGGGTAACGATACGAGAAATGTTTAATGCACTCTTTCGTGGCAATATGCATACTGTAAAATATCCATTTGAAAAACTTCCTATCTCTCCGAGATATAGAGCCATTCATGATATGCTAAGACTGCTTGAAAGTGGACATTATAGGTGTATAGGCTGTGGACTTTGTGAAAAAATTTGTATCTCTAACTGTATTAGTATGGATACAAGATATGATGAAAATCAGCGTAAAGAAGTAACTGAGTATACGATCAATTTCGGACGTTGTATCTTCTGTGGGTATTGTGCAGAAGTTTGTCCAGAACTTGCGATTGTACACGGACCAAGGTATGAGACTGCATCTGAGCAAAGAGCCAGTTTTTCACTTTTTGAAGATATGTTAACGCCTATAGATAAGCTTGACTTACAGCAAGAGTATGATGGATTTGGTGCAGTGTCTCCAAATGCTGATGACAACATTAAAAAAACGCCACTAGCGTATTAGGAGGATATAGATATGTATGAAATAGTAGCTTTTTATCTATTTTCGGTTTTAGCAATAGGACTTTTTCTTGTAACGGTTATGAGTAAAAATGTACTTTATGCTATGACCTCACTGGCAGCAGGAATGGTGCTTATCTCAGGATTTTTCTTTCTCTTAGGTGCAGATTTTCTGGGTGTGGTGCAACTTGTTGCATATGTAGGGGCGATTATGGCTCTCTACTCATTTGCAATGATGTTTTTTGATGCAACAAGAGACATCAAAGAAAAAAATACAAATCCTGCATTGGTATTTTTGCTTGGTGGCTTAAGTGCAGTAGTATTGGTAATGATGTTTGCAGCACCTATTCACTCTGATGCAATCCAAGCACTTTACCCTATGCATGAAGGCGTAGGTAATGCACAAGATGTAGGTATGGTATTGTTTACTAAATACCTTATTCCGTTTGAAGTCGCAGCACTTATGTTACTTGTAGCAATGATAGCAGGGATCATCCTTGCAGGTAAAAAAATGGATCAGAGTCTCACTGAAGATATAGGCGCAGATGATGAAATCTTGAAACAAAAGGATGAAAAATGATAGGTCTTAGTCACTACCTTATTGTCTCTGCACTTATTTTCTCTATAGGACTAATAGGTGTATTAAGAAGAAGAAATCTTTTAATGCTTTTCTTCGCGACAGAGGTTATGCTCAATGCAGTTAATATTGCATTTGCAGCAATTTCACACTACTATAATGACTTAACAGGTCAAATGTTTGCATTCTTTATTATCGCTATTGCAGCGAGTGAAGTAGCAGTTGGACTTGGCCTTTTGATTGTATTGTATAAAAAATATGGTACGCTAAATCTTGATGATTTCGCAAGTATGAAAGGGTAATGATGGAAAATTTAGTATATATAGCACTTTTTGCCCCATTTGTAGGTTCAATGTTTGCAGCACTCTTTGGTATGAGCCCAAAACAAACCTTTGTAGGAATCATAGCTTCTTCGCTACTCTTTATCTCTTTCGCTGCTTCAGCAGTATTAGCATTTCATGTATACACAACAGGTACAGCTATACATGTAACGATGATGGAGTGGATTTCTGCGGGTGATTTAATGATTCCATTTGGATTTCTTGTAGATCAGGTTTCTGTAACGATGATGACAGTAGTTACTTTAGTCTCTACAGTAGTCCATATTTACTCTATTGGGTATATGGATCACGATAAGAGTTTCAACAGATTTTTCTCTTACCTTTCAGCATTTGTTTTCTCTATGATGATCCTAGTTATGTCAGATAACTTTGCTGGTCTCTTTATAGGTTGGGAAGGGGTTGGTGTCTGTTCTTGGTTACTTATCGGTTTTTGGTATCATAAAGAAGATGTTGCAAGAGAAAAGAATCCTTCTATCTCTCCATCATGGGCAGCAAACGAAGCGTTTATTGTAAACCGTATCGCTGGCCTTGGAATGTTGATCGGAATTTTTATTATTTACTGGAATGTAGGTTCTCTTCAGTATGATGTGGTTTTTGCCGATCTCCCTAACTTAAGTAGTAGTGTTTTAAATGCTGCTGCTCTTGCACTCTTTATAGGTGCGATGGGTAAATCAGCACAGTTTCCACTTCATACATGGCTTACAGATGCGATGGAAGGTCCTACGCCAGTCTCTGCACTAATTCACGCAGCTACAATGGTAACAGCAGGGGTATTCTTGATAATTAGAGCAAATCCTATTTTCTCTATGACACCTGAAGTAAGTTTCTTTATAGCAGCACTTGGTACGTTTGTAGCATTTTTTGCAGCATCTATGGCGCTAGTAAACAGAGACTTAAAAAGAATTATTGCATTCTCGACACTCTCTCAGCTAGGGTATATGTTTGCTGCCGCAGGACTTGGTGCTTACTGGATAGCACTTTTTCACCTTGCAGCACACGCATTCTTTAAAGCACTTCTCTTCTTGGGTGCAGGTAATGTAATGCATGCTATGGACGATGAGCTAGATATCTTTAAGATGGGTGGACTCAAAAAGGCAATGAACTGGACTTATATTTATATGGGAGTAGCGTCATTGGCTCTTGCAGGTATTCCTATATTTGCAGGGTTCTTTTCAAAAGATGCCATTATAGAAACAGCATTTAATGAAGGTACCTATGTATTGTGGGCAATCTTGGTATTGACTGCCGGTATGACAGCATTTTATAGCTTTAGACAAGTATTCCTTACTTTTCATGGTGCAAAAAGATACAAAGATGAGATACATCCACATGAGATGTATAAATTTGTTCTTATAGCTATGGCTCCACTTGCCATACTTGCAGTAATTGCCGGCTTTTTTATGGGAGGTTTCCAAACATTTGTCACCAAGCTTTTACCAAACTATGAGATGAGTCATCATACTCATGAACTTATAGTTGTTCTTACGGCGGTGGTACTGGTATTTGCAGTCGGAGGTATATGGTTAGCATATAAAAAATATGCAAACGGTCTTAAAAGAGATGAAAAACTTGAAAATAGTTTCCTCTATAAGCTTCTTGCAAATCAATATTATATTCCACAGTTCTATGAGGAGTTTATTACTAAGCCATATGCGATGATTTCAGAAAAGATGTGGAAAGATATAGATATGAAGATAGTAGATGCAACGGTAGACGGTATTGCTAAATTTCTTTACAAAAGTGGTGATAAAGCGAGAGCAATGCAAACAGGTAATCTCTCAAACTATCTAAATTGGATGGCTGTTGGTGGAGTATTACTCTTGATAGTAGCAGCTATCTCAGCGATGCTAGCTTAAGGAGTAGGTAAATGGATAATATTTTAAGTATATTAGTATTTTTCCCGGCAATCGCAGGATTGTTAGGATTTGTTGTAGACAAAGAGAGTGCAAGAGCTTACGGTATTACTGTAGCCGCAATCGAGTTTCTTTTGTCTTTGTGGTTATGGTTTAGTTTTGACACTGCAAATGCAGGGATGCAGTTTGTAGAGATGATTCCTTTAATTCCAAGTTTCGGTATCTCTTACTATATAGGTGTTGATGGTATCTCATTGTTTATTATCCTTATGGCGACACTTATGACGCTGATTGGTATGGTTGGCATGAGTACCACAAAGAATATAAAAAATATGATTATTACACTTCTTTTTTTAGAAATGACAATGGTAGGTGTATTTGTAGCGCTTGATGCTATTATTTTTTATCTATTCTGGGAGCTTTCATTGGTTCCAATGTTATATATCATTGGTGCTTGGGGTGGACCTCTTAGAATTTATGCTTCTGTTAAGTTCTTCCTTTATACATTTACAGGATCACTTATCATGTTAGTAGGTATGCTTTTCATGGCATATATATACCATAACACTACCGGCATATGGAGTTTTGCAATTACAGATTGGTATGCTTTAGTGTTGCCAGTCAACTATCAACTCTGGCTCTTTGTAGCATTTTTCTTTGGTTTTGCCATAAAGGTACCTATGTTTCCATTCCATACATGGCTACCTTATGCACATGGACAGGCACCAACTATTGGTTCGGTAATACTTGCAGCAGTGCTTCTTAAAATGGGTACGTATGGATTTGTAAGATTTTCGCTTCCTATGTTCCCAGATGCCTCCGTGATGATGATTACGCCTATAGCCGTACTTGCTATTATTATGATTATCTATACTGCTATGGTAGCATATGCACAAAAAGATATTAAGCAAGTTATAGCTTACTCTTCAGTTTCACATATGGGTATTATTATGCTTGGTATTTTTGCTATGAATGCAGAGGGTATTAGTGGTTCAATTTTCCAAATGTTATCACACGGTATTGTATCTGGAGCCCTATTTATGCTTGTAGGGGTTATTTATGACAGAAGACATACAAAACTTATGAGTGAATTTGGTGGATTGGCTTCAGTAATGCCAAAATACGCAGTGATATTTGGTATTATGCTTATGGCTTCAGTTGGCTTACCGTTGACGATTGGTTTTGTTGGAGAGTTTCTTGTTCTCCTTGGCTTCTATCAAGTGTCGCCAATTATGACTATTTTAGCAGGTACATCCATTATTATTGGAGCTATTTATATGCTTGCAGTGTACAAAAAGAGCTTTTTTGGACCTGTTACCAATGAGGCAAATAAAACATTAAAAGATTTAGATGCAAAAGAAACATGGTCGCTGGTACCATTGGTTCTTATTGTTATTTGGTTAGGCATATACCCAAAGCCAGTACTCGAACCTATAGATAACTCCGTAAAAGCAATGTTGGTCTTTATGGATAAAAAAGCTATCACACAAGAGGCTAAAGATATGATAAGAGTGTCCAAATCAACTGAAGGGGGTATCTAATGCTAGAGCCTATTAATGTAAGTTTAGAGAGTTTAAATCTTATTACGCTTGCACCTATGCTGATTGCCATTGCAGGAGGATTAATTATTTTAATTTTAGACCTGATTAATGGTAAGTTGCACAAGTCACTTTATGTTATGTTGACTATTTTGATACTTATGGTTGATTTTGGCGCTACACTAGGACTAAATGTAAATGAGCGTGGATTTTTTGATGTTATGCTTATAGATGGTATCTCTATCATATCTCAACTTATGATTATTGTTGGGTCTATGATATTTATTCCGCTAGCACTCACTTCAAAGAGATTCCATGAATATTCATATCCTGAGTTCTTTGCACTTTTCTTGTTCATGGTTGCAGGGTTCCAGTTTATGGTGGCCAGTGATAATCTTATCCTTATCTTTGTAGGGCTAGAAACAGCATCACTTTCGCTCTATACACTTATTGCACTTCACAATAGAAGCAACTCGTATGAGGCGGCAGTAAAATACTTTACGATGGGCGCTCTTGCAGCAGCATTCTTTGCGATGGGTTCTGCAGTTGTTTATGCACTTACGGGATCTGTAGAGCTTTATAAGGTAGCTGAAGTCATGGCAACACGTCTGAATGAACCAGGATTAATGATTGCTATCTTTGGGTCTTCTGTACTTTTACTTATAGCATTCTCGTTTAAACTTTCACTATTTCCGTTCCATACATGGGCACCAGATGTCTATGAAGGTGCATCTGCACCGCTAGCTGGGTATATGTCAGTGGTACCAAAGATAGCAGCATTTGTCGTTTCAATTAGAATTTTTGGTATGTATATTGATCTCGGCGTTGAATGGGTAAGAATTGTTATATTGGTTTTAGCCGTACTTACAATGACACTCGCAAATATTATGGCACTTGTACAAGAAGATGTAAAGCGTATGCTTGCGTACTCTTCCATCTCTCATGCAGGTTTTATTATGGCAGCATTGGCACTAGATACAACAGAAGGAACAACATCAATATTTTTATACTATGCTCTATTTATGTTTACTAACCTTGGTGCATTTTCTATGTTATGGATATCTCGCCATAAAAACAGAAGGTTTGATGCAAGGTATGATCATCCGTATGAGAAGTTTGCAGGTTTCATCCAGATTATGCCAATAGGTGCAGTAATGATGGGGCTATTTATGCTATCCTTGGCTGGTGTGCCACCATTCTCAGTCTTTTGGGGTAAAATTTATGTGATGCAAGCAGCAGTTAATGCAGGCTATATTTGGCTGGCTATTGTTATGGGGCTTAACTCTGCTATTGCCGCGTACTACTATTTAAAACTTATCGTTTATATGTTCCTTATGGATCCAATTAAAGATGTCGATACGATTTAGTATAATCTTTCTAGACCATTGATGGCAGTAATTGGTTTAGCGACAGTTGCGACAGTTGGAGCTGTATTCTATATAGAGCCACTGATTTCTTATCTTTATTATATGATAAGTGCAAGCGGTTATTAGGTAAAACAATAGGGAGCAGACGGCTCCCTTCCATAACTAAAAAGAGGCTATAGTAATAGCTCTTCTATCTCTTTTGTGGAACCTTTTATTACATCAGTAAATTGAGAATTGTTAAATGTCTTTTGTCTTTTGGCAAGTCTTGCTGTATTGGTAGTAATCTTTTCTTCTAATTCTTTCTTTGTGTAGTGTCCATCCAAATATAATAATGTCTCTTTTATGCCTATGGCTTTCATACATTTTTGGGCACGTCCATACATACTTTCAAGCATACATATCTCATCTATAAGCCCATCTTTAATCATAAGTTTAGTGCGTAATGCAATTCTGTCCCTAAGAGTTTTTTTGTCTAACACTATTTGATATATTGGCAATGTAGAAGTGATACTAGGGGTAGAGGTAAACTTTTTAAAATATTCAGTGGGAGTTAGATTTGTTTCTAGGTAGATATGCAACATTTTTTCTATGCGATAAACATCATTTATTTCTATTTTGGAAATATATTGTCTGTCGATACTTTTAAGCCATCTGTGTGTCTCTGGAAGATTTTGCAAATATTTTTTTGCATCAAGTTTTGTTTTTTCACTTATATATGGAGTTTTGCTCATTCCTGTTATAAGCATTTTAAGATAAAAGCTACTACCTCCTACAATTACAAGGTTTTTACCATCATGCAGAGCTTTTTTATAAACTTCATGATAGAGTTTTGTAAATAAATTTGCATCAAATGATTCATTTGGATATATGTAATCTATGCCAAAATGTTTGATGCCTTGTTGCTCCTCTTTGCTTGGTTTTGCAGAAACTATATTTATCTCTTTATATATAGATAGTGAATCCAAAGAAAGAATATAAGCATTTAAGTGTTGTGCAATTTTAACGCCAAGGGAAGTTTTACCTGAGGCTGTTTGACCAATAAGAGCTAATTGTTTTATGGTATTTTTACTATTATTCATAGCATAATCATACCATAACCCCAAAAAAGGTAAAATAGTGTTTTGATACTATAAGGCATACAATGAATCTATTTGACAAGAACAATCATTTTAATATAGCCAATCTCATAACCTTTGGGAATATAGCAGCAGGCTTGATTGCAATACACTTTATAGTGCATGGTGATTTTTTTACTGCTATCATCTTAGCTTGGATAGCTGGTGGTTTAGATATTGCTGATGGTAAAATAGCAAGAAAATATAACCTCTCCACAGAGTTTGGAATACAGGTAGATAGTTATGCTGACTTCATATCTTTTGTAGTAATGCCATCATTTTTGCTTTATTATGCCATTACAGAACATAGCTCAACTATTCAGGAGCTTATTTTAGGATTTATTTTTATCTTTTACATTATTTCAGGACTAAGACGCTTAATTGAGTTTAATATAGAAGTGGAGGCTGGTGAATCAGCTAAATACTTTGTAGGCGTACCTACTCCTCTCGGCGCTATACTGCTTTGGATACTCTATCTACTTTTCTCTTATGATGTAATAGGAAGCAGTTATGCAATCGGAGGCTTGGCATTGGTTATTGCTTTGTCTTTAAACAGTAGATTAAAAATTCCACATCCATAGAGTTTAAATGGTAAAACAATTAAAAAAACAATTAGCAGATTTTTCTGAACTGGTTATGTTTAAGCACTCTGTATTTTCTCTACCTTTTATTTTTATAGCCATGCTTGTAGCTTCCTATTTAAAGAATGGTTCTGGCTGGTTTGGTTGGCAGCTATTGTTGTTGGGAACACTGGCAGCCATAAGTGCCAGAAACTTTGCCATGGGTGTCAACCGTTATTTTGACAAAGATATTGATATACTTAATCCTAGAACAAAGGGACGACCATCTGTGGATGGTAGAGTATCTAACACTCAAATGATATTTTTTATAATAATTAATGCATTTATTTTTATGGCTATAGCATACTTTATCAATGCATTAGCCTTTAAACTGTCTCTCCCTATTTTACTTATACTGGGGGCATATACACTCTTTAAACGCTTCTCTGCATTGGCACACCTTGTTTTAGGCATAAGTCTAGGTCTTGCTCCTATAGCAGGTGTAGTAGCTGTTTCTGGCGAGATAACAATGTGGTCTGTCTATTTGGCACTAGGTGTTATGTTTTGGGTCTCAGGATTTGATTTGTTATACTCACTACAGGATATAGAGTTTGATAGGACTAATAATTTACACTCTATTCCTTCTCGTTTTGGAATAAAAAAGACGATGAATATAGCAAAAGTATTTCATCTGTTAGCAGTAGTTTTTTGGATTTGTTTTGTAATGGACGCTAGTTTGGGTTTATGGGCAAAACTTGCTGTATTTTTTGCTGCAGGTATGTTAGTTTATGAGCACTATCTTATAAGCAAAGACTTTACAAAGCTTGATAAAGCTTTTTTTACGGTTAATGGCTACCTTGGTTTTGTCTTTTTAATTTTCATCATCATGGAGGTGGTATAAATGGAGTATATGGTTGTATTGGGATGGATCTTATTGTTAACATTAACACTTTTTTATATTCATAATAGAAACAGTAAACTAACAGAAGAGATTAAAACTCTTAAAAAGGCACTAAATACTAAAGAGATGAACATATCTGACTCTTTGGTACATAATGCTACAAATCAAGATAGTACAGAAAACTTTTCTCTACATGATGAGACTATACATCTTATAAGTGCCGGAAAGAGTAGAGAGAGTATCTCTAAAAAACTAGATATACCTGTAAGCAGGGTAGACCTTATTGTTAAATTTAACAAGCTTAAAAAAGAGAAGCTAAGTGACTCATTATAGTTGGGAAGCAATACTCTTTAAGGCATACAATAAGCTAGATAAATCATATCGCAATTTTCTTGAACAAAATAGAGAGTATTTCCCATCCAAGGAAGAGTATTTAAATGCCTTTAAAACATTACCTCGTAATAGAGTAAAATATATACTTTTTGGACAAGACCCTTATCCAAGAGAAGAGAGTGCAAAAGGCTATGCCTTTATAGATGCAAAAGTAAAAACTATTTTTTCTGATAGAGGATTAAGTAAAGAAGTAAATCGTGCTACAAGTTTACGCAATTTTATAAAGATGGCACTAGTTGCAAAAGGCGACTTGCAAAAAGAGAATATTTCACAAGAAGCCATAAGTCAAATAGACAAACACTCTCTTATAGACTCCATAGATAAGTTACGTATAAATTTTGAAAAAAATGGTGTTTTGCTTCTGAATACGGCACTTATTTTTACAGATAAAAAAAGCTCTTCAAAACATATTAAGTTATGGCAACCATTTATCCAAAGTCTTTTGGCTTCACTAGAAGCAGATAGTCCCAAATTGATATTGTTTGGAATTCATGCAAAAGAACTTAAGAAAAAACTTTCATTGGAAAGTTTTAAAATTATAGAGATGGAACACCCATATAACCATACATTTATTTTAAACGAAAAGGCATTAAAACTGTTTGGAAGTATGAAGTTGCTTGATAAATAAAGATAATTTAGCTACAATTGCGACTCTTAAATATAGTACTACATTTTAAATGTGCACTCATAGCTCAGCTGGATAGAGCATCGGTTTGCGGTACCGAAGGTCACAGGTTCGAATCCTGTTGGGTGTACCACGTTATAGGGATTTAAGCTAATCTGTCAGTGGATTTGTCAGTAAAAAGCTTTAAATTTCTATCTATTCTTAAATGCTCACCCTTAATATACTTAGCATAATTCTGTACAATCATCTGTGTTGTAGTATGTCCTACAATTTGTGCAATCTCCATAATACTTAAATCACTATACTTTAGCATTGACACGATAAACGTATGTCTAGTAGCATATATTTTACGATAACCAATATTGCATCGTTTTAATAATGCCACATACTCATCTCTATTTATAGCCTCAGCACCTCTGGTCACAGTACCATCAACTTTAGGAAATAGCCAAATAGTCTTAGGTAGTTTCTTTAAATATGGTACTAAATCATCAAGTATAGGTACATCCCTTATACTCATTTGAGTTTTAGGAGAAGTAAGCTTATTTTTGGACACAGAGTGTCTTATATGTATAACTCTATCCTTTAGATTAATGTCTGCACGTGTAAGTGCCATAATCTCATCTATTGCTTGGTCAGTCGTTTGCATTATATAGCCTCCACATCTGTGTTGAAACTGTTAAGTGATTGTATTTCTATATCATAGATTAAGCCTCGTTCAATCATGGTATTTTGTACGTGTTCGTAGTGTTGTATGTTTAGTATTGGGTCATCTATATCTACAAAGTGATAATAGTTCCATAGTTGTACAATCTTCATACGTTCTACTGGAGTAATGTACTCTTCATCTGATATATCTGTTTTAGTAGGTTTAGCATATAAAACTCTTCACCGTCTATCTCTATGTCAATAGTACGTATCTTTGCTGTGCCTTCATGTTTTTTATCATCTTTGTCGTATTGTTTAAGTTCAAAATCTTTTTTACTCCATACTACGACATCATCATATTGTATGATTTTTGGTTGCTTAGTTTCGGGATCTGGAGAGAAGGTAATGAAACTAAACAACAGATATTTGACAAAACACACATTGTGTGTTATAATAGTACCATATTAACAAAAAGGACTAGTATGACTGCGACAGCCAATGAAAAGACTAGAACTAACGTCTATCTTGATACAAATATGAAGAAAAAAGCCCAAGAGATCTTTAAGCAATATGGTATGGGACTAAGTGATGCTTTTAATATTTTTTTATCTCAATCAGTAATGGAAAAAGGTATACCTTTTCAAATCAGAATACCTAATGAAAAAACAGCACAAGTTATCAAAGATGCTAGAGAAGGCAAGAATATGACTAAAGTTTCACTGGATGATTTAAAAGAAGAAATCGGTGCTTGATATTGTCATGCATAAGACATTTATCAAAGAGGTCAAAAAAGCAAAATTAAATCCAACAAATACAGCGAAGCTATTTATGTTCATATCTTTGCTTTTAAATGAAGAAGAACTACCTAGTGAGTCTAGAGACCATGAGCTTACTGGTAACTATAAAGACACAAAAGAATTTCATATTAGTGGAGATTTACTCGTGGTATATAGAGTAGAAGACGGTACTTTAGAACTTTTACGAATTGGAACACATTCACAACTCTTTAAATAATCTACTGTCAGTAGAATTGTCAGTAAGTAACGCCCATTATCTACTGACATGTTATTTTATTGTTTTGGTTGAAAGGCTATCAAGTGCCTAATCTATCGGTGTTGTAGGGTAATGAGCTATTTTACCCTATTCGGTTCGAATCCCGTTGGGTGTACCACCTCCATATTTTTCCTAAAACCAAGACCTAACCAAATTTATATTACAATATTACAATACTTTTTGGAGCATGTTAATTATGAATATTTTACTTATAAATATAAATCCTGTTGTTTCTCGCATTGTCTCTCTTTGCGTGCAAGAAGAAAACATTAATCTTGAAGAGTATGAGTCTGTATCTAGCGTGGAAGGCGATAGATATGATATTGTATTTATAGATGAAGCAGTCTATACAGATGAGGCAAGAGAAGTACTATCCACCTTTTTAATACAAAAAAAAGTTTTTTTGTCTAGTAAAAATGAAAATGAAGAAATATTGAATTTTTTTGACTTTTTCATTAAAAAACCTTTTTTGCCTTCAAATATTTATAATATATTTAGAAGTGTAGACAAAAGTATGGAAGCAGAGACTAAAGAACATTTTATTTTCCCTCTTGCTAGTGAAGATAATTCCGCAGAAGATAGTGATGAAGTATTGGACAATGGTGTAAATGAGGAGAGTGTGGAGCACAAAAAGACAGATGTATTGGATGTTCAAGAGATAGAAAAAATTAAAGTTCTTTTAGAGATGGATGAGACAGAAGTATTTGATGAAGAAGAAATAAGCCTTGATTATGAGATGCGCAAAGTAGAGCTTATCAAACAACAGCTGGAAGCGGATGGTTTAGAGATTGTAAGCGAAGAAGAGTATGTTGAAGAGTTAGGCAATAAGCAAAAAGAAAAAAGAAAAAAGCAAAAAACAATTACTTTTGAAAAAGCTTTAATTACATCACTAAAGGGAATGAAAGTTAAAAAAATAAAAAAACTTCTCAAAGGTGCAAAAGTAACAATTAAAATAAATTTTAAAGACAAGAAATAGATGAAAAATATACAAAAAGGTGCAATCTTGGTGCTTTCTGGTCCTAGTGGAGCAGGGAAAAGTACCATTATCAATACAGCTTCAGACAATATAGGCAAATACTATTTTTCCATATCTACAACTACACGCAACCCAAGAGTTGGAGAGATAGAAGGACGTGATTACTTTTTTGTTACAAAAGAGAATTTTGAGAAAGATATCGAGGCAGGCAACTTCTTAGAATATGCACAAGTACATGGTAACTATTATGGTACATCTTTAAAGCTGGTTAGAGAGGCACTTGAAGAGGGGAAGCTGGTACTTTTTGATATAGATGTGCAAGGACACCGATTAGTCAGAGAAAAAATGGATGATATTACGACTTCAGTTTTTATTACACCACCCACTTTAAGTGAGCTGGAAATTAGATTGAGAGCTAGAGGTACAGATGATGAGGGCGTTATTTCCCAACGTATTGAAAATGCGAAAGAAGAGATATTGGCAGTAAGTGAATATAACTTTACAATTATTAATGATACTGTTGAAAATGCAGCAAAACAGTTTGTTATTGTGGCACAAGCAGCAAGGCTTAAGAAGAGTCAAGAAGATGAGATAAAGTTTATTGCGCGGTGGCTAAGTTAGCTTGTGTTAAACATTTTTAAGTATAATAATTAAATTAAAAATAACAACTCATTATTTGAGTTTAAAGGATTGACTATGGGTATGCCAAGTATGCCAGAACTATTGATTGTATTGGCAATCGTTGTACTTCTTTTTGGAGCAAAGAAAATTCCAGATCTTGCAAAAGGTATGGGTAGAGGAATTAAAGATTTCAAAAAAGCCATTAAAGAAGATGAAGAAGAGACCAAAGAGATAGCTACTAAAGATGAAACTACAGTAGAAGCAAAAATCGAAGAGAAAAAGAGCGAAAACGCTTAAAAATTTAGAGTTGAACGCTTAAGTGTTCAACTCTAAAATATATGGCTTTTGGCTATACCTACACTCCACGTACTTATGGAAAATCTATGAAATTAAAATTACAAATCAACCAAGTTATAAAAGATGCTTTTATAAAAGCCAATATAGAGCATAAACCTATGTCTGTCTGCGAATCAACCAAGCCTGAGTTTGGAGATTACCAATTTAATGGCGCTATGGCACTGTCGAAAAAGCTTGGTAAGAAGCCTAGAGAGATTGCTACAAAAATTATAGAGAACCTTAATTTAAGTGGTGTACTCATTAAAGCAGAGATAGCTGGGCCTGGGTTTATAAACCTATGGCTAAATCCTCTTTGGATAGCAATACAATGTCACAATGCATTGTCTGATGATAGATTGAGTGTAGAAGTACGCAAAACTCCTATCAAAGTTGTGGTTGACTACTCTGGTCCAAACATGGCAAAACAGATGCACGTAGGACATTTACGCTCAACAATCATTGGCGATACGCTTGTAAATCTTTTCACCTTCTTAGGTGATGAGGCTATTCGCCAAAATCATATTGGAGATTGGGGCACACAGTTTGGTATGTTGATTGCTTACCTTGAAGAGATCGGAGAAGATGGTTCTGTAAGTTTGAATGATTTGGAACAGTTTTACAAAGATGCAAAAGGTCGTTTTGATGCAGATGCTGATTTTGCAAACAGAGCCAGAGAGTATGTTGTAAAGATTCAAAGTGGTGATGCTCACTGTTTGCAACTTTGGCAAAAATTTATTGATATCTCTTTAGGGCACTGTGAAGAGGTGTATAACAAGCTTGATGTAAAGTTGACACGTGAAGATGTCAAAGCAGAAAGTTTTTATAATGATGACTTGCCAAATGTAGTGGAAAAGTTACAAAGTAAAGAGATGCTACAGCAGAGCGATGGTGCACAATGTGTTTTTCTTGAAGGTGATGAAGTGCCCGTAATCGTACAAAAAAGTGATGGTGGATATCTATATGCAACAACAGACCTTGCTGCCTTATGGTATAGGGCCAATATAGTTGGAGCAAAGCGTATCTCGTATGTAGTGGATGCCAGACAGAGTGGACATTTTAAACAAATTTTTAGAGTTGCCAAAGAGGCAGGTTTTGTGGCAGATGATGTCATGCTTGAACATATTGCTTTTGGTACGATGATGAATAAAGGTGGAAAACCATTTAAAACACGCGATGGTGGAACTGTCAAGCTCATAGATTTGCTTGACGAAGCAGTCATTAAAGCAAAAGAGACTATTAACGACAAAGAGAGCTATAGTAAAGAGGAGTTAGAGGCACTGGCAAAGGTCATTGGTATTGGTGCAGTGAAATATGCAGACCTCTCTATAAACCGCGAATCAAACTATGTCTTTAATTGGGATAAAATGCTCTCATTTGAAGGTAATACTTCACTATATATGCAGTATGCCTATGCAAGGATACAGAGTATATTTAGACGTTTTGATGGTGAGATAAAAAGTGATATCATTATAGGTGACAGACTTGAACATCGTTTGAGTGTGATGCTACTTCGTTTTGAAGATATGCTTATCCGCACAGCTTTAGATGCAGCTCCTAATCAAATTACTACTTATTTATATGACCTTGTAACACTTTTTATGCGTTTTTATGAGCAAAACCCTATTCTAAAAGATGGTGTAGATGAGCAGACAAAGATGAGTCGTCTAGCCTTAGCTGATTTGACGGCCAAAACCATTAAGCAGGGCTTAGATATACTTGGCATACAAGTTGTAAATAAGTTGTAGCAGGAGTAGTAATTATGAAAGTGTTTATTATTTTAGCTACACTTGGCACATTGGCGATTATATTTTTTCAATACACTAGAAATAAAGATTTTAAAAAACTTTTTATAGCATTAGTAACATTTGGCGCTATTGTCGCTTTAGCAGTGGTTGGAAATTTAACACGACCAGTGATACCTATTTTTATGGCACACATAATCCTAGTGATAATAGCTTGGGGTGGATTGGCGATATATTTATGGAAAGAAAAATATTATTGGTGGATTATTTTTTCACCAGTGATAACGATAGGACTATTTTTATTATTAGAGTTTTTAGCAGGTTCTGGACATGAGGGGGTACTTTTTTTAAAATAGTTACATAGTGTGCTATTTTTTTTAAGTATTTTACTCAATACTTAGAACGCTTTCAAAGAAAAAAAGAGTAAAATAGTAGCTAATTAAAATAGATAGGATAAATTCTCATATGCTTTTCACTAGTTCTATATTTATCTTTGTTTTTTTGCCTATAGTATTTTCCACCTACTTTTTTCTCAATAAAATAAAACTTACCAAAGCATCCAAAGTTTTTTTAGTATTTAGTTCACTCTTCTTTTATGGTTATTGGAATGTTATTTATATACCATTAATATTGGCTTCTATGATTTTTAACTATGGCATAGGAAAAATACTTTTAAGTGAGACACAATACAAGAAAAGCACTACAAAGTTAATTTTAATTATTGGAATTATTGCCAATGTGGGATTGCTTGGTTACTATAAATATGCTGACTTTTTCATCACCAATATAAACCTCCTTTTTGGTGCCGATATCTCTTTGCTTAAGTTGATGTTGCCACTGGCAATATCATTTTTTACTTTTCAACAAATTGCATATTTAGTTGACTGTTACCGAAAAGAGATAGACCAAAATAACTTTTTTGATTATGCTCTGTTTGTTAGTTTTTTCCCGCAACTCATTGCTGGACCTATTGTACACCATAAAGGAGTAATGCCACAGTTTGCAAATATACGCAATCAAATTATCAATTATAAAAATATTGCAATAGGTATATTTATCTTCTCTATAGGGCTATTTAAAAAAGTAGTTATTGCTGATACCTTTGCTTATTGGGCCAATGATGGATATACAGTTACTAGAGCATTAGATTTTTTTGAAGCTTGGGTGACAAGTTTGTCTTTCTATTTCCAACTCTATTTTGATTTCTCTGGCTATATGGATATGGCTATTGGACTGGCACTGCTATTTAATATTAGGCTACCTATCAATTTCAATTCACCGTATAGGGCCACATCTCTTATTGACTTTTGGAACAGATGGCATATTACTCTGTCAACATTTGTCAATATGTATATATTTAAACCTATCATAAACTCATTTGAAAAATATACCTTCTCTAAAGGCATGGTTGCCATGTTTATTAGTATGTTTATTATAGGTATATGGCACGGGGCAAGTTGGCTCTTTGTATTTTTTGGTCTTCTGCATGGTGCCGGAGTTGTTTTAAATCATATCTGGAAGAAAAAAATAAAAATAAAAATTCATAAGTTTGTTGGATGGTTTCTTACTTTTAATATAATTAATTTTTCAATGATACTTTTTAGAGCAGACGACTGGAGTGATGTTGTTAGAGTTGCAGGAGGAATGATTGATGTAAAATCACTTGAATTCCCAAAGTTAAATTCTCTTTTTGAACTACCATACTACACTGTATTGCTTGATAACCCTGAGGGACCTATGTATTCATCTCAAATATTTATTGGAATAATTGTTGCATTTCTTATTGTTTTTTATGTAAAAAATTCAAACAATATGATTAAGAATTTTCAATTTAAATGGTATCAATCATTACTGGTAGTGGTAAATTTAGTAACCGCTTTCTTTTTTAGTATTCACTTTATAGATTCTCCTTTTCTATATTTTAATTTTTAAGGCTTATGATGTCTCAAGCTTATAGAGCAAAACAATTTTTATTATGGATTTTTGTATTACTAGTAATTTCTGTAATTTCTTATGGGGCATATTACAACTCTCTTGTTCCCAAAGATATGTATATTGGAAGTAATTATAAAAACTTTTTATTAAACAATACCGATAGCCCTAGATTGATTATTGAAGGTGGTTCTAACGGTCAACATGAAGTAAACAGTACTATGATGGAAAAAGAATTAGGCATAACAACTATAAACTTGGGTGATAATGTAATGATTCCATTAAGACATAAGTTGCTTAGGCTTGAAAAACATGTTAAGCTGGGAGATATAATTCTTTTGCCTTTGGGATGGGCACACTATAGTATATGCCCACTTTCACCAAAATATGCACACAGAATATTTAAAGAGCACCATATGTACTATGAGTATCTTACATTTGTTGACAAAGTAAAACTTATGGGCAGCACCTCTTTTTTGAGCCTATATTTTTCTAGTTTAGAAGATCATAATTATATATCTCAAAGAAAACATGAATTATCTCAATTTAAAAAGTATGATAGTAGATTTTTGGCAGGAGATCGTGGAGATTTCAAGATTCAGCCAAATATTACCAATACATCAAAACATTTGACTTGTGATGAATATACGTTCTCTTTTCAGCTAAGATATGGATTTGAGATATCTGAGATATTTAAAGAAAATATGGATATTGTCAAGAGTTTACAAAAAAAAGGGATAAAGTTTCTTTTTACTTGGCAAGCTGTTGCTGGAGATGAGTGTTATCTTAGTAAATATAATCGTGATGCGCATATTTTTTACAATAAGATACAAAAATATATGAAAGAGAATGAGATACCGCTAATCGGTAACCCATTTAAAAATAAATTTTCAAGTGAGTATATATATGATACATATTCACATATCAGACCAAAAGGTAGAAAAATACATACAAAAAATTTAATCAATACAATTAAAAAATCTAACTACTACTCATGGTTTAGTCCTGAAAGTATATCGTCTGATAAACTCAATACGGATTATGAGAGTATTAAATATATTGTAGCAAGAACACTGGAACCACTAGAAGAGAAATCAATTATATATTTTAGTAAAGATAAATTTAAAGATTCTCAAGTGCTTCTTTTGGAAGGTTGGTGTCAACTTGAACCATGGGGAGTGTGGAGTGAAGGGGAGATGAGTAAACTTATTGTCAAACTGAGTGATACTTTAACAAATAAAACAATAAAGATGACACTTTTATCTAAAATATTTTTTACAAAAGATAAAACAGAAATATTTATTAATGGTAAACTGTTAGGAAATTTTTTATTAGATGGTTTAACGGAGATTACTATTCCTAAAAGCTTTATATCTATAAAAAAAGATATTTTAGAGATAGAGTTTGAAAATATAAATATCAAATCTCCTATTGAAGCTATGGGCCCAAAAGCTAATGACTCTAGAAAAATAAAATTAGGTATAGAGTCTTTGAGCTTTCAAGCTTTGGAATAATTTTACTTTTTTTGGCTCTCAATCAGTTCGCTTAAAAAAGTTTCAAGTGAGTAGCGTTGTCTATATTCTGGTATCATTATATGTATGAGGATGTCGCCAAGATCTGCAACTGCCCACTCATCACTTACGTCAGAGGCAAGAAATGAGTCACCTTGTGATTTTAGTTCTTTTTTAAGGTAATCAAATAGTGCAATGGTATGTTTTGTATTGAGTGAATTGGCAATCACTACACGCTTAGCAATATAGTCTGTATTATCAAGGTTAAATACCTCTATCTCTTCAGCTTTCTTATCATCAAGCATATCTACTATGTTTTCTATCCTCTTCTCTATTGTCATTAATTTTCTCCTTGTAAATTTTTTTGTACAGATTTCTTAATCTTTTTATCTATATATTGTAAATCTTTATGAGCTCTTATGTGAGTTGAACTCATAGGTTCATTAAGTGCTAAAGTTTTCCACTCTCGAAGCTCTTTTGTCTCCAGAGGGTACTCATCTCTTGTGACAATAACCCATATAATATTTTCATTTAGCCACTTAAAATTGTGCCATTGTGTCAATGTTGACAAGTTATCTGAACCTATAACTAGATACTTGACATCATATTCTAAATTAAAATATTTTACACTTTGTGCAGTGGTTGTGCTTTTGCTCTCTTTTATCTCATAATCCTCCACGATGATATTTGGAATATCATTAAAAAGTGTTTGACACCATTGCAAACGCTGCTTGGCATCTGCAAGTGAAGATATTTTAAAAGGGTTTAAGTAGGCTGGTACAATAAGTAGTTTGTCAATGTTCAGACTCTCTATGGCTCTATGAACTATACTTTGATGTGCTTGATGTGGTGGGTCGAAACTTCCTCCAAATATTGCAACAACCTGCTTGTTGTGTTTAACCAAAAAATAACCTTGTTTAGTGTAAAATTAATGTGATTTTAGCATAAAAACTATAAGGATTAACTATGGCTCTAAAAGTGGCAATCAATGGATTGGGTAGAATTGGTAGATGTGTAGCACGTATTGTTGCAGATAGGGATGATGTAGAGCTTGTAGCCGTTAATGCAAGTGGAACTGAGGAGATGCTTGAGTATAATTTAAAGTATGATTCTGTACATGGAAGACGTACTGATGTTAGAGTAGCAAACGGTTATCTGAATATTGGCAAGACTAAAGCAAAAATTTTTGCTCAGCGTGAGCTAAGTAAGATAGATTTTGCTTCTACTGGTGCAGAGATTGTTTTAGAGTGTACGGGAGCTTTTTTGACGCAGGAGAGTGTACAACCGTATATTGATAATGGCATAAAAAAAGTTGTTTTCTCTGCTCCTGCAAAAGATGATACGGCAACATTTGTTATAGGTGCCAATGAGGAGAAGTATGCTGGGGAGTCTATTGTCTCAAATGCGAGTTGTACAACAAATGGGTTGGCTCCTGTAGCAAAAGTACTGGACGATGCATTTGGCATAGAAAAAGGGCTTATGACTACCATACACGCATATACAGCCTCTCAGCCTATCTTAGACGGAAAACATAAAAAAGATCCAAGAAAAGGTCGTTCTGGTGCAGTGAATATTGTGCCAACAAGTACAGGAGCAGCCAAAGCCATTGCAAAAGTATTGCCAAATCTTGCAGGTAAAATTAATGGTCAAGCTATAAGAGTGCCTATACCCGATGTCTCTATGGTGGACTTGACTGTTGCATTAAAGAATGATGCAACTTTGGATGAAGTGAAAGCAGTATTTAAAACTGCAAGTGAAGGCTCGCATAAAGGTATCTTGGGTGTAGATGAAGAGTATAGGGTTTCTCAGGATTTTGTAGGAGAAGAGCTTAGTACGGTAGTTGCTATGGATACTATCCAAGTGATTGGTGGCAATATGGTAAAAGTGCTTTCATGGTATGACAATGAATGGGGATACTCCTGTCGCTTGGTAGATATGGCAATTTTAGTGAGTAAAAATTAAGCAGTTAAAATGCGACTAGTCGCATGAGCCAACTGCTGAAGTTGCCACAGTGGCAGCGTAGTTTTTTGGGCTTTGCTCAAAAAGCGTTCTGAGTGATAAAGTAAAAAGTAAGGGATATAGTAGATGAAAACACTAAAAGATATTGATATAGATGGTAAAAGAGTATTTATAAGATGTGACTTTAATGTTCCTAAAGATGAGTTTGGAAATATTACGGATGACAGACGTATTCGTTCTGCTTTACAGACGATACGTTATTGTATAGATAGAGGCTGTAAGATTATTTTAGCTTCTCATTATGAAAGACCAGAAGCAGGGCAGTATGAAGAAAAGTACTCTCTTGTACCTGTTGGGAAAAGACTACATACGCTTTTAAAAATTAAAAATGAACTATTTATGGCAAATGATGTAGTGGGTCCGGATGCGAAAGAAAAAGCTGAAAAAATGCAGGCAGGAGATGTTTTGTTACTTGAAAATCTTCGTTATGAAGTGGGAGAAACTGCCAATGAAGAAGCTTTTGCCAAAGAGTTGGCCTCTTTTGCCGATATTTATGTCAATGATGCCTTCGGTGCCTGTCATAGAAAACATGCTTCCATTTATGCTATAGCGAAACAGTTTGATGCAAAGCATAAAGCAGCAGGTTTTTTGATGAGCAAAGAGGTAAATTTTTTTAGTAAGGTGTTGGAAAATCCGATCAGACCATTTGTTGCCGTAGTAGGTGGGTCTAAAGTGTCTGGAAAACTACAAGCCTTGACAAATCTTGTATCCAAAGTAGATAAAGTGATTGTTGGTGGTGGTATGGCATTTACCTTCTTGAAAGCTCAAGGTTATGAGATTGGTAATTCATTGGTAGAAGATGATCTTCTTGATGAAGCACGAGCTATCATGAAAAAAGCACATGATCTAGGGGTGAAATTCTATCTGCCAGTAGATTTTGTTGTGGCACCAGAGTTTTCTGAAAATACAGCGGTCAAATACCTTCCATGGCAAGAGATCCCGGTAGGCTGGATGGGATTAGATACAGGACCTGCGAGTGCCAGACTTTTCCGTGAAGTGCTCAATGATGCACAGACCATCATTTGGAATGGACCAATGGGTGTGTATGAAATGGATAAATTCTCTAAAGGAAGTATTATGATGTCACATCATATCGCAGAGACACATGCAACCACTATTGTAGGTGGTGGAGATACGGCTGATGTAACTGCTAGGGCAGGTGATATTGATGAAATGACTTTTGTTAGTACGGGTGGAGGGGCAAGTTTAAAGCTGATAGAGGGCATTAAACTTCCTGGTCTTGAAGCATTAGAGCTATAACATGATTTTTGCAGCAAATTTTAAAACAAACCATACGCGTAAAAGTACTGAGCTTTATATCAGAGAGTTAAATGAAAAGTTAGGTACAAAAAATCCTGAAGATAAAATATATATTTTTCCTCCTAGCACAGCACTGAACGCGTATGAAGGCGATTTTACAGTAGGAGTACAAAATGCTTACGCTACACAAAATGGTGCATATACAGGCGAAATAGGTTTAGAACAACTCGATGAGTTTGGTATTAAAACTATTCTTATTGGGCATAGTGAACGTCGTGAGCATATGGGAGAATCTCAAGAAAAAGTAGCTACAAAATTTACTTTTTTTCGAGAGCAAGGGTTTGAGATTATTTATTGTATCGGTGAGCCACTATATATCCGTGAAAAAGGGTTTGAAGCAGTGATGCAATACTTACTTGCACAGTTTGATGGTATTGATATAATGTATGAAAATATTATCATTGCTTATGAGCCTATCTGGGCAATAGGAACAGGTAGATCTGCCACAGTTGAAGAGATTTCTACAACACATAGAGCTTTAAAAAAAGCTATCAACGATAAGCCATTACTTTATGGTGGAAGTGCAAAACCTGCAAATATTAAAGAGATTACAAGTATTGCTGGGGTAGACGGTGTTTTAGTAGGATCTGCATCACTTGATGCGGAGAGTTTTTCTGAAATGATTTTGAGCTAAGGTAGGGTGTTGTGCCCTCACAACACCCTATAAACTATTTAAATAAATCTGCCAATGCAGTAGTATCTGTAGTTTTTCCCATTTCTTGTTCAGATGAGTCCACTTGTCTCTCTGTCACACCCTCTACTTCATTGAGTTCAATAGTGTATCCAGTAAGCATAGAGGCTAGACGGATATTGATTCCGGATCTGCCAATAGCTTTGGCTTTTTGGTCGCCAGTAATGTTAACAATGGCTTTTTTATCATCAATATCTACTTTGATACTTTGTGTAATCGCAGGACTTAAAGCGCGTGTAATAAAGACTTCTGGGATAGGAGAAAATTCAATACAATCAATATTTTCACTATTAAGTTCTTCACTTACCGCGTTTATTCGTACTCCTTTTACACCTACTGCAGCACCAATAGGATCTATATTCATTTGATCTGTTTTAAGAGCTATTTTAGCTCTTTCACCAGGGATTCTTGCAGCTGCAGTAATCTCCACTAGTCCATCATCTATCTCAGGAACTTCGCTTGCCATAAGTGCTTCTAAGAATTTTGGAGAGGTGCGTGTTAGCTCTAAAAAAAGACCATATTGGGGGTCAACACTTACATATCTGAGCAGTGCCCTAATACTGTCACCACGTTTAAATTTTTCACCTTTGATACGGTTTCTAAGTGTCATGATGCCTTTAAGTTCTCCTATCTCAACATGAGTATTTTCTTCAGCATCTATACGATTTACAGTGCCGAGCATTACACTGCCTACCTTCTCTCTATATTTTTCAAATAAGTCTTGCTCTACACGTCTTTGTATATGGTACTCAAGCTCTCTAAAAAGGTTTGCTGAAGCAGTACGACCATAATCTTCAAGAACAAGCTCCTCTTTTAGTTGGTCGCCAATCTCTAAAGATTCATCAAACTCTTTTGCTTCAGTCAATGACATAAAGCCGTCTGATTCAATTTTTTCTATATTTGGTTCTCTCCCTACCTCTGCAAAGAGTTGCTCGTCCCCATCTTTGACAACGGTAACTACTTTAAAGATAGAGTAGGTTTTTGTATCATTATCAATAATTGCTTCAAATGCACTTGTGTAGCTAGTAAGTTTTTTTGCTGTATTGATTAACGCCTCTTTAAATGCCTCTATCGCACTCTCTTTTGAAATATTTTTTTCATGAGCAATAGCTTCTATAATATCTAATATTTTTTCCATTATTAGTTCCTTTTATAAATAATTCAATTATACCGCTACAAGAGGTAACATAACAGCGTTAAGAACGTCTAGGAAGTGGTGTTTTTGAAGAAGAACATTATAGCTAACCAAACCTTTACTGAAAATGAAGTATAATAAAATTTATACTTGTATATAGAATTTAAAGGAAATTATAGATGAAATTAAAACTTGCTAGAACAACGCTTAAGGCAAAACCTAAAACGATTGAGTTGAAAAAATTAGAAGATGAACTAGCACATAAATCTATATTTTATTTTGATAAAGATAATTCACATAAAGAGTTAAAAGAGTTAATAGAGTATTTTGAAGAGAAAGAGTACAGCGTCTATATGCGTGAAGTCAAATACGGACTTGATGAGAATGAATATATTTATGAAGTACATATTATAGCGTGAAATAATATTAAACAAAAAGAATCATGTTTGAATATAAGAGCAAAGAGTACAGTATAAGATCATTAAATATTTTATATAAAATTCCATATAGTAAGGCACCGAATATTGAGTAGTAAAAAACTATTTATAGAGACATTAGGGTGTGCTATGAATGTTAGAGATAGCGAACATATGATTGCTCAACTGAACCAAAAAGAGCCATATGAGCTTACTGAAAACCTTAATGAAGCAGATCTAATTATTATCAATACATGTAGTGTCAGAGAAAAACCTGTTGCTAAACTATTTTCAGAAATAGGTGTATTTAATAAGTATAAAAAACCAAGTGCCAAAATTGGTGTGACTGGATGTACAGCAAGTCATTTAGGCAAAGAGATTATAAGAAGAGCCCCTTCTGTAGATTTTGTATTAGGCGCTAGAAATGTTTCCAAAATTACAGAAGTGGTTGATAAAAAACATGCAGTAGAAGTAGATATAGATTTTGATGAGAGCAGTTACGCTTTTGGTGAATATAGAACTAACCCATTTAAAGCTATGGTAAATATCTCTATAGGTTGCGATAAGTCTTGTACTTTCTGCATAGTTCCTGCAACGCGTGGAGATGAGATATCTATTCCAGTCAATCTTCTTATGAAAGAGATTACAAAAGCAGTTAAAAGTGGCTCAAAAGAGATAATGCTTTTAGGTCAAAATGTAAATAACTACGGAAAACACTTCAGTTCTTCGGAAGAGAAGTGTAATTTTACGCAACTTTTGCAAAAAATTTCTACAATAGAAGGTTTAGATCGTATCAGGTTTACTTCTCCTCACCCCTTGCATATGGATGATGAGTTTATTCAAGAGTTTGCTTCAAATCCTAAAATATGTAAACAGATCCATGTACCTTTACAGAGTGGCTCAACTTCGTTGCTCAAAGAGATGAAGCGTGGATATACTAAAGAGAACTTTTTGAACCGTTGCAAAAAGATACGTACATTGTGTCCAGAAGCTACTATCTCTACAGATGTTATTGTAGGTTTTCCAGGAGAGAGTGATTCAGACTTTGAAGATACAATGGACGTACTTGAAAAGGTACGTTTTGAACAGATGTTTTCTTTTAAATACTCCCCTAGACCACATACTCAAGCAGCAGAGTTTGAAAATCAGATAGACAATGTACTCGCAGGAAAACGACTTACTAGGCTACAGGCAAGACATACAGAGATTTTAGATGATATTATGGATGCTCAGCAAGGAGTAGTACATAAAGTGTATTTTGATGAGTTAAAGCCCAATGGAAGAGTTTCAGGACGTAGTGATGATGGTAAATTAGTTTTTGTAGAGGGCAGTGAAGAGCTTTTAGGGCAGATTGCCAAGGTAAAGATTATTAAAACCTCTAGAGGTGCACTTGATGGCGTGGTTATCTAAATAATGATAAGAATTGAAATTCAGTACAGCAAGGCACTAAATGCCGAACTTTAAAAATATTTTACGGCAAGTAGGGCAGATAGTTATTCCTCCCGTTGTTTATATATTGATGCGTATTATCTGGTTTACCACTTTTAAGAGATTTCATTTTATTACACCTATCGGAGATGAACAGCATATTTGTGTCTGCTGGCATGGGGAGCTGTTTATGAGTCCGCAAGCCTATAGGGTTATACACAAAAAACATAAAGCATCAGCAATAATCTCTAGGCATTTTGATGGTTCATTGATTTCAGGTACACTTAATTTATTTAGAATTGGCCCATTAAGAGGCTCTAGTAGAAAGGGTGCACAAAAAGTTTTACTCCAAGCTTTCAGAAGTATTAAGGAGGGCAAAGAGGTACTTATTACTCCCGATGGACCAAGGGGTCCTAGACACTATATGAGTGATGGAGCTATCGGCATAGCACTCAAGAGCCAACTCCCTATTTTTATTATGAATTTTAAAGCTAAAAGTTTTTGGCAGTTTAATAGTTGGGATAAATTTGTCATTCCGAAACCTTTTACAAAAGTAGATTTTTATCTACAGAGTGTTTCACTTAAAGGCATGAGTCTTGATGAATCAAAAGAGTATCTTTTAACTAAAATGATGGAGCATACCATTACTGATGATGAAGAAACAGCAACAATAAGTAAACTGAAGAATGAAAAGTAAATTATTAGACTATTCTGAAGAGTTTTTGGAGTATCTGTTGGATGTGAGGGGCTATTCGGAAACTTCTATCATAACTTATGAAATAGCATTGCGTCAAATGATAGAAGTGAGCCATTTTTATGAAGAAGATGGAAGAACGATCTTA
>JAUXGC010000045.1 GCA_030622375.1 Sulfurovum sp. | reverse complement strand
TATTGGTCATTGTTTTGGCAACAGCTAGTTTTGTAACCAATCAAACCGTAAAGATAGATCTTCCAAAAGCAAGTTCCAAACAGCAAGAAGATAAAAAAAGTTTAGTTATAGCCATAGACAAAGAGGGACAATATTTTTTCAATAAAGAGACTTTTCCTCTAAAAGTTATTAAACAAAAGCTAGGAGAGCTTGACCCTAAAAAAGATATGGTCTCTCTTTATACAGACAAAGAGACACCATTTCGCTATTTTGTAGATATAATTGATTTTATGAAAGAGCAAGGTTTTGAAAATATCTCTATCGTGACAAAACAGTAATTGATTGAAAGGTAGAAAATGAGCATAGAAAAAGTATTGATAGATAGATGTGAGGGCAAATGTGAATTGTGTGGAGCCAAAGAGGGTTTGGTATCATACCAAGTAACACCAAAAGAAGAAGAAATTGTTATCTGTAATAGTTGCTCTTCATCCATAGAGGAGCCAACATCTAATGAAAAACATTGGAACTGTCTGCATGACAGTATGTGGAGTGTTCACCCAGCTGTGCAAGTAATGGCATTTAGATTGCTTACAAAACTAGGAGCACAAGAACAGTTGGAAATGCTATATCTTGAGCCAGAAGTTCAGGAGTGGGCAGAATCTGGACTTGAAGATGAAAATATAGAGCCAACTCGTGACAGCAATGGCACTACTCTTAAAGAGGGTGATAGCGTAACTGTTATTAAAGATTTGGTAGTCAAGGGAGCAGGATTTACAGCCAAGCAGGGTACAACAGTAAAAAACATACATCTTGTTTATGGGAATAGTGAGCAGATAGAGGGTCGCGTAAATGGTACACGTATCGTTCTTCTCAGTAAGTTTTTGAAAAAACTTTAAAATAAAAGGGTTATTACAATCCTTTCATCACAATGTCAAAAAGATAATCCACTTCGTAATCTTCCAAATCTATAGTTTTTTTATTTTGAAAAAATGTAACTATTTTCTCTTTAGGTAGAGCAGAGGAGTAGAGGCATTCAGGGTGTGCAGGAATGAAAGCTTGCATAAGTGCCATTTGTCCATCTATAGGGTTTTCACAGATATGACAGCTTTTGTCTGCATTATGGACTCTCCCCTCATACTCTAGTAGCTCAATGTAGCTTTCGCACACAATTCGTTTAGGGTTTTGCCTATCCCATTTTTTAGCTGCACGTAGTAGCAAATCAAAATAGAAAGAGTCTATCTCTTGGATATCTTTAAGATGAGGTTCAAAAAGTTTTATAAAGTTGTGCCAGATAAGAAGCCTATTTTTATCAAATAGCCAAGAAAAGCCCAAGTGAGAGAGTCCTCTAAGGCGAGGAAGAAAGCGCCCATCTTCACCCTCTACCTCAAAATCTATGAGGTTTCCAAGTTGTAAAATGGAGTGTCTGGCACCAAAAAAACGGTAATATGTTCTTATATCTTTTGAACTAAGCACAAGAGCAATGCTATCTTCATTTTTGGCTTTTCTAAGTCCTAAGACAAATCCTTTCATCTCTTTTTAACCGCCTTTTTAGTATAATCGACCCCTAATATAGGGTAATTTAAGTAACCCTAGCTTAATTTAATTAAAGGTTGGCTTATGAGAGATTTATTTACTTCATTTAAGGACAATTGTGGGTTTGGACTACTAGCTTCCATAGACAATACTCCTTCACACAGAAATCTAGAAGACGCTGTAACATCATTGTCGAGAATGATGCACAGAGGAGCAATAGCAGCAGATGGGAAAACAGGAGATGGCTCTGGACTCCTCCTCTCCATACCTAGAAAGTTTTTTGCAAAAATGGCAAAAAAAGAGAAGATAACCCTTCCAAATATTTATGCTGTAGCTATGGTTTTTTCTAAAAATGAAAAAGATTTTGACATCATTAAAGAGGTGTGTGAAACCAATGACCTAAAAGTAATCTATACTCGTACTGTACCTATAGATACAGAGGCACTTGGTGAGCAGGCACTTGTGTCACTTCCAACTATTCAACAAGTTTTTGTAGCACCATACTCTCTAATGGGAGCTAGAAGATTTGATGCGTTGGTCTATCTTTCTCGTAAAGAGATAGAAGCAAAAATTTCAGATGATAGAAACTTTTATATACCATCATTTTCAACTTCTGTAGTCTCATACAAGGGACTTGTGATGCCAACTCATATTAAAGAATTTTATCAAGATTTGGCTCATAAAGATTTTGAAATCTCATTTTGTCTTTTTCATCAAAGATTTTCTACCAATACATTGCCAGAGTGGAGACTTGCACAACCATTTAGGACTATTGCTCATAATGGTGAAATAAACTCTGTTACAGCCAACCGATTTAATGTAGCAGCAAAAATGGAAGCTCTGAAGAGTGATGTCTTTTCAGATGAAGAGATGAAAAAACTAGTACCTATCATACAGTCGCAGATGAGTGACTCTGCTAGTTTAGATAACTTTTTTGAGTTTTTACGTATTAACGGTATGGATTTCTTTAAAGCAGCAAGGTCAATACTCCCTGCACCTTGGCAAAATGCACCACATATGGATGCACAACTTAGAGCTTTTTATGAGTATGCAAGTACTTGTTTTGAGCCATGGGATGGTCCAGCAGCAGTTAGTATGACAGATGGTCGCTACATCGGTTGTGTATTAGATAGAAATGGACTTCGGCCTGCAAAATATATCATTACAAAAGATAACAGACTACTTATCTCCTCTGAGTATGGTGTGCTTGAGACGCCAGAAGATGAGATTTTAGAGAGAGGAAGACTACAGTCTGGTGAGATGATGGGTATTGATTTGAAGTATGCTAAAGTTTTGAAAAATGATGATATCAATAACTATCTGAAAAATATAGACCCTTATGACAAGTGGCTCAATGAAAATATGATATACCTTCAAGAGCATATGGATGACCCATTCTCAAATGTTGATATCCCAAACAAAACAGAGATGGAAGCAAAACAGAGATTTTTCAATATTACTCTTGAAGTGATAGAGCAAGTTTTGGAGCCTATGGTAAAAGAGGGCAAGGAGGCTACTGCTTCTATGGGTGACGATAGTCCATTGGCCGCCTTCTCTACAAAACAGAGAAATTTCTCTGATTTCTTTAAGCAGAAATTTGCACAAGTTACCAACCCTCCTATAGACCCCATACGAGAAAAAGTAGTGATGAGCTTAAATACAGGATTTGGTGAAATTAGAAATATTCTTTCAGATGATGCAGAACATGCAAAAAGACTTAAGACGGTTTCCCCTATTTTGTCACTAGAAAAGTTAGAGTTACTTAAAGAATTTGGGGATATAAAAGACCCTAAGTTTGATATAAGTTACAAAGCAAAAACATATGAAACAGTTTTTGATTCAGACCTTAAGGGGACATTGACAACTTTAGTAAAAAATATTGTTTTAGATGTAAAAAATGATGGCATAAGAACGGTTATTTTAGATGATAGAGCTCTAGGCAAAGATACAAAAGTAATGCCAATGCTTATGGTACTGGGGCGCTTAAATCAAGCACTACTTAAAGAGGGAGAGCGTCATCTAGTCAGTATAATTACTGCTACTGGGGAAGTGTATGACTCCCATATGGCAGCATGTATGTTGGCTTTTGGTGCAGCAGGAATTTACCCTCATATGCTTTACCAGACAGTAGCCATGATAGAACATAGAAAAGATGATAATGTAAATCTTGCACCTATACTTAAAAAAGTACGCACAGCTATAAATGCTGGACTTCTTAAAATTATGTCTAAAATGGGTATTGCTACGGTTTCAAGCTATAGAAATTCAAAACTATTTGATATCTTAGGTTTAAGTGACGAGATAGTCTCTGAGTGTTTTGAAGGGGCACATGCACTGCTTTGTGGACTCACCTATGCAGATATTGAAGCTCGTGTTGTAAAAGTCCACAGTGATGCTTATGCAAAAGAGACAGAAAATCGTATATTCCCACTCAATATTGGAGGATTTTATAAATATTTGGATGGCGCAGAGTTTCATGACTATTCTCCCGCAACGGTGCACGCACTTCATGCACTCTCTAAAAGCGGCAAAAAAGAGGATTTTAACCAACTAAAAGAGCTTGTAGATGGTAGAGATAAAAAATTTATTCGTGACTTTTTTGAGCTAAAGAGTGACAAAAAAGCCATATCCATAGATGAAGTTGAACCACTTAGCGATATATTTAAACGTTTTTCAACAGCAGCTATGAGTCTAGGTTCTATCTCTCCAGAAGCACACGAGTGTCTTGCTGAAGCGATGAATAGTATAGGTGCGAAGTCTAACTCTGGTGAGGGTGGAGAAGATTCAGTACGATTTGGTACCATTAAAAATTCAAAGATTAAACAAGTCGCTTCTGGACGTTTTGGAGTAACTCCCGAATATTTGCGTTCAGCAGAAGAGCTTCAAATTAAAGTAGCACAAGGTGCAAAACCAGGTGAGGGGGGTCAACTTCCAGGACACAAAGTAAGTCCACTTATTGCTAGACTTAGACATACAATGCCTGGTGTAACTCTCATCTCGCCTCCTCCACATCATGATATTTACTCTATAGAAGATTTGGCACAACTTATTTTTGACCTCAAACAGATTAATCCAGAGGCAAAAATCACTGTAAAACTTGTATCTACAGCAGGTGTAGGTACCATTGCAGCTGGTGTAGCAAAATGTTATGCAGACAAGATTATTATCTCCGGCTCAGATGGAGGTACGGGTGCAGCGCCTATAGGTTCCATTAAATTTGCGGGTAACCCTTGGGAGCTTGGGCTCATAGAGGTACATAATGCACTTAAAGCAAACAACCTAAGAGGACAAGTGGAGCTTGAAACAGATGGTGGTCTTAAAACAGGTCTTGATGTAGTTAAAGCAGCTATTTTGGGTGCTGAAGCATACGCATTTGGTACAGGAGCTTTAACGGTTATAGGGTGTAAAATTTTACGTATTTGTCATTTAAATAGATGTTCGGTAGGTATTGCAACACAAGAAGAGAAACTTAGAGAACATTATGAGGGTTCAGTAGAGAGAGTTGTTAACTACTTTACTCTGCTTAGTGAAGATGTGCGTGAAATATTGGCAACTTTAGGGTACTCATCACTTGAAGAGATTATAGGTAAAAATGATTTGCTCAGAGTGATAGACGATAAGTTTGCAAAGAAGTTCTCTTTTGAAAATCTTCTTTATGATTTGGATGGAGATAATACTTGTCAAGTAGAGTCAAACGAACCTTATGATAAAAATGAGTACGAACAGGAGATATTAGCAGAAGTGATGTCTGCAATTAAAAATCCAAATGATTCAATTGTTTTAGAGAAGAGCATTACTAACTTAAACAGAAGTTTCGGTACGCGTATCTCTGGTGAAATTGCAAAGTACTATGGAGATAAAGGTCTTCCTGATGGAACGATTGAGCTAAAACTTGAAGGTACAGCAGGGCAATCGCTAGGTGCTTTCCTAAGCAGTGGTATTACTATACGGGTAAATGGTGCAGGAAATGACTATATAGGCAAAGGTATGTCTGGTGGGCGTATTATTATTACCGCCAATAAGGGTGGACCAAAATTTGCACTAGGTGGAAATACTTGTCTTTATGGTGCAACAGGTGGCAAACTATATATCAATGGACAAGTAGGAGAGCGTTTTGGTGTTCGTAACTCTGGAGCTATTGCCATAGTTGAGGGAACTGGAGATCACCCTTGTGAGTATATGACTGGTGGTGCTGTGGTTATACTTGGAAAAACAGGTGTAAACTTTGGTGCAGGTATGACAGGGGGAGTTGCTTTTGTATATGACACGGATCATGAGTTAGTGGAAAATATAAATCAAGAGCTTGTCGAAGCTAGGCGTATAGATACAGAAGATACAGATATAGAAAGATACTATCTTAAAAAACTTCTTAAAGATTACTATAAAGAGACAAGTAGCGTGCAGGCTAAAAATATATTAGATAATTTTAGAGTAGAGATTCGTAACTTTTGGACAGTTAGACCAAAAGATATGAAAGGTCCATTAAAAATAGAGGAAGGAGAGTAAGATGTTGAGATTTTTTGATTTAGAGCGGATAGACGCTAAAAAAAGAGATGTAGTTGAAAGAAACAAAGACTTTGATGAGATTTATGAAGTTTTTCATCCTAGTAAAGGTAGTGAGCAGTCAGATAGATGTATTCAGTGTGGTGACCCATACTGCCATAATGGTTGTCCACTTCATAATCTTATTCCTCATTGGCTTAAAGCAACAGCAAACAAAGATTTGGAATTTGCATTTAATCTTTCAAATGAAACCTCCCCTTTCCCTGAAGTGATGGGCCGTATCTGTCCTCACGATAGACTATGTGAGGGTGCTTGTACACTCAACGATGGTCATGGTGCTATTACTATTGGTTCAGTAGAAACTTTTGTAAGTGAAGAGGGTTTCAAAAAAGGACTTAAACCTAAATTTTCTCAAAATAAAATAGGGAAAAAGGTAGCCATTATTGGTGCTGGACCTGCTGGACTATCTACCGCTACATTTTTGCTTAGAGAAGGCGTAGATGTAGAAATTTTTGATAAACAAGCTAGAGCAGGTGGACTTCTTACCTATGGTATCCCCGGATTTAAACTTGACAAGCATGTAGTTGCAAGAAGGGTAAGGCTTCTTGAAGAGGCTGGAGCTATTTTCCATCAAAATATAGAGATAGGTAAAGATAAAACTTTTGATGAGCTTACAGAAAATTTTGATGCAGTATTTATAGGTGTTGGAGCAGTTAAAGGTCGAAAATCTGGACTTACAGGAGAAGACGCACCTAATGTTCATTTAGCAATGGAATTTCTTGTAGATATACAGAAGAAAATTTTTGAAGAGTCAAGAAAAAACCCTGTTGAGGTTAAAGATAAAAATGTTGTAGTCATCGGTGGTGGCGATACTGCAATGGATTGTGTACGTACTTCACTTCGTGAAAAAGCAAAGTCTGTTAAGTGTCTTTATAGACGTGATGCACACAATATGCCAGGAAGTAGAAAAGAGTATATAAACGCTAAAGAAGAAGGTGTTGAGTTTGAATTTTATGTCTCTCCTAAGTCACTTATAAGCAATGATAAAGGTGACATTATCGCTGTTGAAATGGTAAAAACAAAACTTGGCGAAGCTGATGCATCTGGAAGACAAGGAGTTGAAGAGATAGCAGGCAGTGAATACAATATAGATGCTGATGTAGTTATATTTGCACTTGGATTTGATACGATTGACTATCCATTTTTTGCGAGTAACGGTATCGAAACAGATAAATGGGGAGGTGTATTGGTTGATGAAAATTACCAGACAACTAAATTAGGAATCTATGCCGGTGGAGACTGTCATCGTGGTGCTGATTTGGTTGTTACGGCTGCTCGTGATGGGCGTGATGCTGCAAGGGCTATGGTCAAGATATTGACCAAATAAAAGTATGAATGACTTTTTACAAGCCTGCATAAAAGCAAATGAAGAGATATGCTCCATGCTTAAAGATGGATTTGATGCCTCTTGGTTTGAAAAAACTGTTGTAGGTGCAGGTGGAGATGTCAGTTCAAAGCTTGATCTCTTGGCTGAAGAGATATTTGTCAAATATCTCTCTTCTTTTGGTCAGATAGAGTCTGAAGAGTCAGGTATTATAGGAGAGGGTAGTCATAAAATCATCATAGACCCCATAGATGGTTCTGCCAACGCACTCTCTCTATTTCCTTTTTATGGCACTTCGGTTGCAAAAGTAAATGCTCAAGGTATTCTAGATAGCGCCATAGTTTGCAACCTTGCCAATGGAGATATTTTTTTTAAGTCTGATATCTTTGAAATACAGCAAGGTAAACTTTTCTCTTCCATTTTTCACACTCCATATACAGTGCCTAATTCTGAAATTGGGCTTTTTGAAAAAGCTTATGCTAATCCTGCTTTGGTTGCATCTTTAAATAAAGAAAAATTGAAATTTAGATCACCAGGGGCTATTGCTCTATCTTTGGCATATGCAAGAAGTGTGAATTATGTCCTTTTTGTGGGAGCATTTCGCATTTATGATTTTGCTGCAGGCTTGGCGCTTTGTAAGGGGCTTGAAGTAATTGTTGAAGAGGATTATGTTATAGTATCAAAAGACAAAGATATAGCATACAAAATTGAACATTTAATTGCAAAAATAAAACTACAATAGCTAAGGAATAAATATGTTTGGAAACTTTTTTACAAAAGAAGAGGCAAAACAAGAGATACAAAACCAATGGATAAAATGTCCAAAATGTACTTCATTGATGTTTTATAAAGAGGTTGAAACGAAACAAAATGTATGTCCAAAATGTAATCACCATTTTCGTATTAGTGCAGAAAAGAGAATATCATCTATTGTAGATGAAGGAAGTTTTGTTGAATTTGATACCACTTTAGCTCCTGTTGACCCATTAAAGTTTTTAGATAAAAAGTCATATAAGAAACGTTTGGAAGAGGCTAAAGCTAAAACAGGCAAAACATCATCCGTGATGAGCGGTTCTTGTACTATAGATGGTCAAGAGATTGAAATAGTAGTTTTTGACTTCTCTTTTATGGGAGGAAGTTTAGGTTCTGTAGAGGGAGAGAAGATTGTTCGTGCCATAGATAGGGCTATTGAAAAAGAGTGTGGATTTATCATCGTTTCTGCTTCAGGTGGTGCTAGAATGCAAGAGAGTACATATTCGCTCTTGCAGATGAGTAAAACTTCAGCAGCACTCAATAGGTTACATCATAAGGGTTTACCTTTTATCTCTA
>JAUXGC010000087.1 GCA_030622375.1 Sulfurovum sp. | reverse complement strand
GTCCTTTTAGGACGGAAATAGCCGTTATCCGGACAAAGTGTTCTGTTATTTGTTAAATAATCCATTAAAAGGACAAAATGTCCCTTAAGAAAAAGATGTAAATTGTGGAAGTTGGAAAGAAATTATTGAGATATTGTTCGTGATTAAGAGTAGATTTAATAGTAATAAGACTAATTAACTCTGATTTAAAACCCTCTATGCTATACTAAAAGTATGAGAAAACAAACCCTATCTGAATTACTAGCATCATCACAAGGGAAAAAGCTTCTTTTTCTTGGAAGAGAAGGCGTTTTTACTAAAGAAGAGATAACACGATTTTTAAAAAAAATCAACATAACTACAACATCAAATTATGAAGAAGGTATTGTGGGAGTGGTGGAGCATCATAAGCTCAATCCTGTTGAAGAAGACATCTCCTGCAAAGCGTATGATGAAAGTGTGCCTCTCTATAAGCTTGTAGATTTTGAAAAGTTACTCTCTGAAGGCATTGATGATGATGAACTTCTTATGGGTATTAAGCTAAGCAATGACCAAGACCGTATCTTTCGGCTTTTAAGTAATATAAATATAGACGATGGTCTATTTGTAAAGCTTTTAGAGATGTATGTATGGCATGAAGATGAAGAAGACCATACAAGTGACCGTGATGTGATTACTTATGTATTGCGACGCTACATTGACATTAAGCCCAATGAAGAAGATTTACTCTATAGTTACCTGACTTTAAGACGTTTGGCTACGGAAGCCACAAACCCTAAAATGCTTATGGCACTCATAAGATTTCCAAATTTTAGTTTTTTAGTAAGAGGAAAAGGTAAAGTAACGCTTCGGGAAACTATCGCTAGAAACGAATACTTAAATAATGAGACTATGACCAAGCTTACAAGCTTACGAGATGTGAAAGTAGATGCGGCTATGGCATGTAACCCTTGCGTGAAACTTCCTCTACTTCAAATATTTATGGCTAAAAATTCTGAGAAGATAAATGAAGCATTGGCTACCAACATCAATATTGATGATATTATATTTGAAACACTATTGGGCAAAGAAGATAGAGTGGTACAGTTGTTACTTTGGTCTCAGCCTATAAATATAGAGCGTTTAGTACTTATAGATGCTCAGAGTTTAGAGCTAAAACTTTTTGCTATTATAGGGGCAAATTGGCACTTAAAATCAGAGGTCATAGATGTTCTCATAACTAGAGACAATGAAGTACTTCTTTGTAATTTGGCAGCCAATGATACACTGAGTGTTGTACAACTGGAAAATATCTATACAAGAGGGGTTGTGTCAAGTTTTGAATATTTAGCTATTAACACTGCAGGTTCTGTAGAGATGCTAGAGATGCTTTATGAAAAATATGATGAGTCAGAAATACGCATTGCATTAGCACACAATAAGAGTACGCCAGAGGCTATTTTACGTGAATTATTTGATAGAGATGAGTTTGAGATACATCAAAGTATGGCTTCTAACGCTTCTTTACCTATGGAGTTGTTAGATATACTTAAAGTTGATACCCGTTTGCAAAATGAACTCTCTCAAAATGAGATATTTGTAAAAGAGTATGAAACAGTGTTAGATTATGACAAGAAGGCGGTACAGTTTTAATGAAAGCATCAAATATTATTAGAGTGGTAAATAAACTTATAGCCCAGAAACTTCCAGTATTTATTTGGGGACCACCGGGGATAGGGAAGTCTTCTATCGTGAAGCAGATTGCAGCATCACAAGAGTTAGAGTTCTTAGACTTACGTTTATCTCTCCTTGACCCTACAGACTTAAAAGGTATTCCTTTTTTTAATCCTGAAACCAATGAGGGAGTATGGGCAAAACCAAGCTTTTTACCCTCTAAGCCCAACTCAAAAGGTATCTTGTTCCTAGATGAAATCAATACAGCTCCTCCGGCAGTACAAGCTTCAGCTTATCAGCTCATTCTTGACCGAAAAGTAGGAGAGTATGAACTTCCGAAGGGTTGGAGTATTGTAGCAGCTGGAAATCGTGAAAATGACCGTGGAGTGGTTTATAAAATGCCTCCACCCTTGGCTAACCGTTTTGTACACTTTGAGATGGAAGTGGACTTTGATGACTGGAAAGCATGGGCATACGATTCAAAAATAGAGAGTGCTATCATTGCTTATTTAGCCTATGATAAGTCTATGCTTTTCACTTTTGACGCTACATCAAATGAAAAATCTTTTGCAACTCCAAGGTCATGGGAATATGTTGATAGTATTATCAAATCAGGTATAGAATCAGACTTAATATTAGATAGTATTAGTGGGGCTGTTGGGCGAGAGGCAGCAGTAGGGTATTTGAGTTTTAAGAAAGTAATGAAAGACTTACCGGATCTCAATACCATACTTGATGGTTCACTTACAGAGTTGGAAGAGAAAGATTCAAAAGTCATGATGGCACTTGCTATAGGGCTTGTGAATGCTCTTTTGGAAAACTCAAGTGAGGCAGCTGTAGATAATGTCTTGAAGTTTTCTTTACAGCTTCCAGGGGAGTTTGCTATTATGCTAATAAAAGATATGCAACAAAACAACATAGATGTTGAAGGGGCTGCTTCTTGGGGTGAATGGGTGAGAGAGTTCGCTTATTTATTGAGTTGATTTCCTTAATATTTTTTAAAAATTATTGATTACAGCTTATACTATTTTTATGACTTCTCTTTATAAAGTATGGGTTTTAGTATAAACCATAATATAAAAACCCAAAGAGCTACAGCACTCACTGTACCAACTATGGTTAGCTCTTCATGAAGATGTATGAGCGAGGCAGAATCTATGTCTGAAATATTAAAAATATAGTCTAAGCCCAAACCAAAAAATATACTTCCTATTATAATACTTGACAGATAGATAATGAGTGACTTTGTTCCTAGCATTTTCTTTACTACAGCTATGGTTACAGTATTTGTAGCAGGACCAGCCGTGAGAAATACAAAGGCTGCACCAGCACTGACACCAGAGAGCATAAGACCTGCTGCAATAGGAAGAGAAGCGGTAGCGCAAACATACATAGGTATGGCAATAGTAATAGCCAGCAGATACGAAAGCCAACTATACTCTTTTAGTATATTGCTAAGATTATCTGGAATGGCTACTGTAATGAGTGCTCCAAGCAAAAGCCCCCAAAAGAGTGGTTTTGCTATATCTCTAAGAAGAGTACCAAAAGCATACCTAAACGTCCCCAGCAGTGAAAACTTTTTTCTATCTTTTGTTACGCTACAACAACTCTCTTCTTTTGTAAATTTGTTTACCGTAAAGGTAGTATGTTTCGGCGCAGTTGTAGAAAATATAGACTTTTCTATCTTTTTGTCCTTGTCAAATATGTTAGTTAAAATACCAGCTATCATTGCAATAATCATTGAGGTAATAGCACGATAAAGTGTAAAAATCCATCCAAATATTCCATAGGTAGCCAAGATTGAGTCAACCCCAGTAATAGGAGTTGAGATAAGAAAGGAAAGTGTTGCACCTTTACTTGCTCCAGATTTTTTGATGGAAGTAGCTAAAGGAATGACACCACAGGAACAAACAGGAAGAGGGATTCCAAAGAGTGTAGATTTGATAACTGAAATAATATTACTTTTTCCTAAATGTTTGGTAACAATACTATCTGGAACAAGTTCATGTAGCACTCCTGCAAACATAAGCCCAAATAGGATATATGGTGCCATGGAAACACTTAGTTGCCATAGCGCTTCAAAAAAATGGATAACTTCCATCTGTCCGCCTTTTTTTTCAAATATATCAATAGTATAATAAATTGTGACTGAAGTTTTATATAAAGTTTCAAAAGAGTAATAATTGATTTCTCACAAAGTGTTACCTTGTATGAAAAATATATATTTTTTGCCTCTATCTCTCTGATAATGGTTATTTAATGTTATAATTTTTTTAATTAAAATATTTAAAAAGGTAAATAGTGAAAAAAATAGCCATACTGTGTTCAGGTGGAGATGTTTCGAGTATGAATGCTGTACTAAAACGTTTTGTTGATTATAGTATTGCAAAGGGGCTTATTCCATATTTTGTAAATAATGGCTATGATGGCTTGATAGACAATAATATCTATAAAGCTGGATACAGTGATGTTGCTGGCATCATTTCTAGCGGAGGCACTAAGATTCGCTCTTCACGCTCAAAACGTTTTAAGGATATAGGTTATCGCAAACAAGCCATTAGTAATTTAAAAGATCACTGCATAGACTATGTTGTTGTTCTTGGGGGAGATGGTTCATTTAGGGGTATGCAAGAGATTAGTAATGAGAGTGAAAGCATAGTATTTGGTGGTATTCCATCTACAATTGATAATGATATCGCTGGAACAAATTATTGTTTGGGTGTAGATACAGCTCTAAATGGCATCAAATATGCTATAGATTCCATTCGTGATACAGCTTCTTCATTGGGTAGAGCTTTTGTGGTAGAAATTATGGGAAGAGAGTCTGGGTATTTGACTTTAGTTTCAGCACTCACCAGTGGAGCAGAAATGTGTCTTATACCGGAGATACCACATAATTTAGATGCATACAAAAAACGTTTTAAAAAAGAGATTAAGCAAGGTAGAGAGTATTTTATTGCTATTGTATCTGAAGCTTTAAATAATACACAAGAAGTTGCTAACTGGCTTGAAAAAGAGGTAAATATAGAATCTAGAGTCATTATTTTAGGTCATGTACAGCGTGGTGGAAATCCTACAGTCTATGATAGACTTATGGCTTTTCATTTTGCGACACATACTATTGACACTATCCTTAAAGAACATAAGAGTTTTGTGACTTGCTATAATTCAAGAGGATTCGAACATAAAAAGATTGAAGATGTTGCTTTTAAAAAATCTACAATTAAAGATGAATTATTGAAATTGGCTATGGAATATGGAGACAGTAAGTAAAAAATGCTTACTTAATCACGATTTAATAGCTTTCTATAACTTTTATAAAAAGGCATATGAAGTAGAGCTCCCATGGTTGCGACAAGAGTATCTTGCTGTGCATCCCATACATCTCCCTGTGTACCTAAGAACGCTACACCAAGCTCAGGATGTACTGTAACTGCTGCGAGCCACTCAAGTACTTCATATAGTGCTGAGATGGAGACAATCATGGTAAAAGTATATATAAATGCTGTTTTTACCGTAGATATACCAGGTGTAATCATTTCAAAAAGAATTCTAAAAAAAAGGAATCCAAAAAGAAAATGCACCAATCTATCAAAATGATTTCTCTCAAATCCAAAAAATTCTGTAATCACATTAAAGTGTTCCATCTCTGCATAAGTATAGTGTGAACCAAGAGAGTGTAAACTGGCAAATATGAGAAGAAATATAATACTTAATAGAGTATAGTTGTGTTTACTATCCATCCAAACAACAAAAGGAAAAAAGATAAATACCAATATATTTTCAAGAAGCCAATCTGATGGATATTTTGGGTTTATTGCCATGATAATCCAGACAACTATATATATGGCATAAACAATTTTATGTGATTTTGGCATATTCTAACTCCTAAAAATAAGTGATAAAAAATTAAAATCTCACTCTTTATTTTATAATTTTAAAGAGTGAGTTGTGGGCTATGCAGGAT
>JAUXGC010000190.1 GCA_030622375.1 Sulfurovum sp. | reverse complement strand
TTCTGATACCCCAAGAGTTAAAAACATAACATCCAAAGGGTATCCTATTTGAGCCTTGATTAGCTCATCGTCTGGTAACTCATCATTGAACTTTTTAAAGGCTACCCCAAAACTCTCTAGTATCGCTTCCGTTGAGTCTATTAGGGTACCGTCTAAATCAAAAAGTATTATCATTTTTGCTTCTTTATATTTGATTTGGTAGTTTTGGAGCTGATGTTAGCAACTTTTGAGTATATGGGTGTTGTGGGTTTTTCATGACATTTATTACAGAGCTTTGTTCCACTATCTTCCCTTCCTTCATCACAGCTACCTCATCAGCGATAGCATGGATGATAGAGAGATCATGCGTAATAAACAGATAAGATACTCCAGACTCTTTCTGTAGTTTTTTGAGCAGTAGTAGCACTTGCGAACGTACAGAGACATCCAGTGCAGAAGTAGGCTCATCACAAATGATAAGTTCAGGCTTTACAGCCAATGCCCGTGCAATTCCTATGCGTTGTCTCTGTCCTCCCGAAAACTCATGGGGGTAACGATGAGCATGTTCTGCTTCCAAATCAACCTTTAAAAGAAGTTCTTTTATGTGTTCATTTTGTGTTTCTCTATTTTGTGAACCTACGCCCAAACTCACCATACCTTCACGTATAATATTACCTATAGTCATTCGAGGGTTTAGTGCAGAGAATGGGTCTTGAAAAATAACTTGTATCTTGCGACGATAGGGTTTTAACTCTGCTTGGCTCAACATACCAAGGTTTTGGTTTTCAAACTTTACTGTTCCATCTTCAATAGGCACCAAAGAGAGTATCGCTTTACCTATGGTACTCTTCCCACTCCCAGATTCACCTACCAAAGCGAGTGTTTTGCCTCTTGGAATAGAAAGAGTCACACCATCAACTGCTTTGACATAACCAACTGTTCTCCTGAAAAAACCTTTTTTAATAGGAAAATATACTTTTAAATCTTCTACTTCAAGTAGTCTATTTGTGTCTGTCTGCATCTCTCTTTTAGCTTCTATCGACATAGCATCTTTTAAAAGACTTTTTGTGTATGGGTGCTGAGGATGATTAAAAAATGTTTTACACTCTGCTTGTTCCAAAATCTCCCCATCTCTCATCACAGCTACCCTGTCTGCCATTTGGGAAACCACAGCCATATCGTGAGTAATAAAAAGTATAGAAAGATTTCTTTTGGCTCTTATGGTTTTAAGTAAGCTTAAAACTTGTGCTTGTATGGTCACGTCTAATGCGGTTGTCGGCTCATCGGCTATGAGTAAATCAGGCTCACAAGCCAATGCTATGGCAATCATTACTCTCTGTTTTTGTCCACCTGAAAGTTGGTGTGGATACCAGCTATATCTCTCTTCGGCATCTTTAAGTGCTACCTCTTTAAAGAGTGAGATAACTTTATCTTTAACAGCCTCTTTTTTTAATCCTAAATGTATTTTAATCACTTCTGCTACCTGTTTCCCTATGGTCATTACAGGATTTAAGGCGCTCATGGGCTCTTGAAAAATCATAGCAATAGACTTACCGCGTATCTTTTGCATTTGTAATTCAGGAAGAGCAAACAGAGATATATTTTTTAGTTTAATATCTCCAGAACTCACCGATATCACATCAGGAAGCAGTCGCATAATAGCCAAAGAAGTCAAAGACTTACCACTCCCAGACTCACCCACTAAAGCAAATATTTCACCTTTTTGAATCTCAAAACTTATAGAGTTTATAAGTTTTTCTTTGCCTATGGTTAAGCTCAAATTTTCTACACTTAAAATACTATTCACTATTTATCTCTCCATATTTAATAAACCTACTTCAAATACTTTGATATATCCACAGCACCCTCACCAGTATATAGTGGTGGTTTTTTAGATTTTGCCTTTATCTTCTTCTCTTCATCACGAGTGAGTGATCCTGCTAGATTGACAAAATCTACTCTACATTTGACTATCTCCTCATCAGTAAACGAGTGGTCCACACAAGTTTTAATATCTGATACTTTGCTAAACACCTCTTTCATGTTCAATGTTGGATTATTTGCTTTCATAATTTTAAAATCAATTTTTTCTTTGAGTAAGTCATCATAAATATACATTGTAAATGCAGCTGATTTAATTTGTGAGGATATCTTTTTCATATCTTTTTTTGCATCTGCTTTTTTGATACTATCTTTAATCTTATGTAGAGTTCTTACACTCATTCTCTTTTGAAAGATAAACTCATCACTAGGCTCTTCAAATCCAGGAGTTTGAGTCTCACTATATATATCTGCTGCCATAGCATCGGTATCTACGCCTAGATTGACCTCTTGTATCATTAAATCTTTCATGGGGCCGCCCTCGCCTCTTTTGTATCCATCAAGTGCCGCTTTTATCTCCAATTCAGACATGCCTTTAACTACTTTACTAGTACCTAATGCTTTTTTTTCAAAATCCACACCATGACAAGATACACATCTATCCATATCGGCTAAAAGTATAACTGGTAAAGCCATCAAAGCCAAAAGAGTAATTTTTTTCATTCTAATTCCTATATTTAATCTAGTATTGAAATTATAGTATATAAATCTAAATAACCGTAATTACTTGGCACAGCGATGATAGCTTGAACTAAAAAATGAAAAATAATATAATTTGAGACTTAATGGTAAAAACGGGGGTCTAAAAACCTCTTCAAAGTACGGTACAATGGGTAGAAAATAAGGAAAAGTTACAGATGGCTTTAAAAAAACACCAAAATTTGTCCAAAGTGCCT
>JAUXGC010000185.1 GCA_030622375.1 Sulfurovum sp. | reverse complement strand
TATCTTGCTTTGAATTTCAAGTTTACTCTTATGTAAAGTAAGGATGGTTTTGACGATGGAAAGCCCTAAACCCATGGAGTTATCCCAACTATTCGTGCCTGAGCGGTAGAATTTTTTAGTAACCTTACCTATATATTTACTATCTATACCAACACCACTGTCCTTAACAGATACAGAACCATTTTTTACGGATACAAACACCTTGTCTTTGGAGTATTTAAGTGCATTTTCAATAAGATTTTTTAATACAATTTCCATAAGTTCACGATCTGCTTCTACTGTGCAGGATACTCCTTCTATCTGTATCTTTCTAGTTTTATATTTTTCCTCCAAAGAGCATTTTGCTTCCTCTACTAAAGTATAAATATTAAAAAAACTTTTATGGAGAGTTGTCTCTTCGCTCTCAAACTTATTCCACAGCATTAAACGAGTAAGAAGTATTTCAATTTTATTGGCATTATTATAGATTTTATTTAGAAATTTTGTCTGTAGTGGTTGAGGAATTTCTGGGTCATCCTGTAATGTTTGAGAGTAGCCCATAATAGAAGCTATAGGATTACGAAGCTCATGAGCTATTGCAGCGAGCATGGATGCGCGTTGTATATTTTTAAGTTTAAGTCTTGCATTATACTTTTGTTTAATACGCTTTGTTTTGGCACCCTTAATAACTTTAGATAAATTTTGATTTATATCTTCAAACTCTTTTGTATAAAAATATATTTTATGTTCTATGTTATTAAGATTTTTTAAGGATTTGCTAATGACCATTAACTCTTTTTGAATCTGTTTTGATTCATAATAAATAAAAAACAAAAAAACAAAAAATACAAAAGCAAAAAGAACTATCGACATCACTACCACTTGCTTATCGTCATTTATTGCAATAAGAGCCGTAGAAAAGAGCAGAAAAAGAAGAGTAGCTACTGAGCCCAGTCTTACCATAACATATTTGGTAAATTTTGTGCTATTAGACACTTAAATCAATACTTTTTAGATATAAGTTTTTTCTTTACATCATCTAGATAGCTTAAAAAATCTTCTACATTAAAATATCCTACAACAGTTTCAATAACTTCTTTCTCTGCACTCATAAAGAAAATCGTTGGAACACCCTCAATCATCGGTAAATCTTCTACTGATTTTTCATCTTCTTGCATAACTTTTACTGCGATATATTCCGTGATACTTTTTGTTATATTATCATCGCTTAAAGTACGATATTTCATTTTTTTACACCACCTACAGTTTTCTCCCTCAACAAAAATCATTACTACTTTTTTCTCTTTTTTTGCCATTTCAAAAGCAGTAGCTATATCTTTTTGCCATGCAATATCAGCAGAAAAAAGAGTGGTCATGCACAACAGTAAAATAATCAATAATTTATTCACAATAGTATCCTTAGATATTAAAATATGCTACAGTATCTTTAAAGATATCATGAAGCTTCTCTACTTGAGTGATAGAGGTTCTCTCATTAGGAGCATGAATAGTGTCATTAATAACACCAAACTCCACTACATCTATGCCAAAAGCTCCCATAAATCTAGCATCACTAGTGCCACCAGCTGTAGAGAGCTTAGTCTCTACAGATGTATATTTCATAATGCTTTTTGAAAGCTGTTGTACTAGTTTGGAGTCTTGCTTTGTTACAAAAGGGTATGACCCTTGTGTCAACTCCAAGCTATATTCTAGTTTTGAAAAAACTTTAGCAATATACAGCTTAACCTCTTTTTGTGTAGTTTTAGTGGAGTTACGTACATTAAACATAATACGCAGAGAACTTGGTGTAACGTTAGTGACTTCCATGCCTCCACGTATATCAGTTATGACTATTTGACTTGGTGCAAAATTATCATCACCTTTATCAAGATTGACACCTGCTATTTTATCTAAGATAGGTGCTACCTGATGTACAGGATTAATGGTCTTTTCAGGATAAGCCGCATGTCCTTGTTTGCCGTGTATGGTTAAGTAACCATTGATTGAACCTCTTCTACCTATTTTTATAGCATCCCCAAAAATAGTCTCGCATGTAGGCTCTGCTACAACACAGTAGTCAGGGAGAAGGTTTATCTCTTTTAAATGTTCTAACATGATTACTGTACCATATTTGGCATCTCCCTCTTCGTCAGAAGTCAAAAGGATGGATAGTCGTCCTTTAAAATCTTCTACATCTTTAAGGGCTTGTACAAAAGCTGCTACGCCACTCTTCATATCTTGAGCACCACGAGCATAAATATTTCCATCTTTAATCACAGGGGCAAAGGGATTGGTTTCCCAACCTTCTCCAGCAGGGACTACATCCACATGACCTGCAAAACAAAGGTGTGTACCCTCAGAAAAATTTTTAGTTAAAAAAAGATTTTTCACCCCTTCTTTGTTGACATAAATAGCTTCATAACCATCAAGATACTCTTCAACAAACCTCAAAGAGTCTGCATCGTCTGGAGTTATAGATTTAAAACTCAGTAACTTTAGAAATAAATCAACTACATTCATCATCTATCTCTCTATCTCGCCACGATAAGAGACTATGCCACCAAAATGGTTAATAACTCTTTCGTGCCCATTACTTCTAAAAATATTTTGAACTTGTCCGCTTCTATTGCCTGTACGACAAGTAAAAATGACTACCTTCTCTTTGACTTCTTCAAGAAGTTCCTCAGCCCATGACTGAAAATATGAAGTAGGCTTGAGCATATCCACACCTTTAAGATGTCCCATCTCATACTCCATGTTTTCTCGTACATCCACTAAAAGAAAATCTGCTTCGCCATTTTCTCTTGCTTTTAAGAGTGTTTCTAAATTTTCTGAATTGATATTATCTGTCGCTAATAATTCGTG
>JAUXGC010000174.1 GCA_030622375.1 Sulfurovum sp. | reverse complement strand
TGAACTACTCATTATCTACTCCAATAATTTTTTTATCATCTTCTTGGCTTCTTTAAGAGTATCATCTAGCTTATAGGTTTGTTGATACTCAACCAAAGCTTCTTCTCTCTGATCTAAATCATATAATGTATTTGCATAGTTAAAATGGTGTGGTGCATACTCCTCATCCAATATAATGGCTTGCTTATGATGTTTTTTTGCGCCCATTTCATCGCCAAGCTGATGGAGTGCATTGGCTAAAGATACATGTGCCATATCGTCACTATCATTTAAAGATAAAAGCTTTTCATAACTCTCTTTGGCTTCACTATAGTTTTTAGTCTGCATACACACATAACCCATTTTTTGTAACACTTCTGTATTGCTATCATCTATAATAAGTGCAGAGCCTAAAGCTTTTTTTGCTTCTTCGTAGTCCTCTTTTGACACTGCTTCGTCTGTCATTTTTAAGAGTTGCTCCATACGTGTTGGCTCTACAGAAGGAGTAGAAAATGTTTTATCTAAGCGACTAATGCCTCCTATCTGTTCATCTTCTACTTTTGCTTCAAAATCCACACCTCTTTTAGGATGGTTGCCCGAAAAAAGTTGTTTAAAGAAAAGGTAAAAAACTGCTCCAGTAAGAATTAAAAGTAATAATTGAAAAGTTGACATATATTCTCCAAATGTTTATATGACATCATAGAGTAATATAACTTAAATCCAAAGAAGTTTAGAGTATGATATGTAAAAATAGACAGGGGTATGCTAATGGCTTATAAAATAAAATTAGATAGAGATAAATTACAAAAAGAACTTACTCAACTAGAGTACAATGTTTGTCTAAATCACGGAACAGAAGCACCATTTCAAAATGAGTTTCATGATAGCAAAACTAAAGGTATTTATAGTTGCAAATGTTGCAAAACGGCACTTTTTACTTCCGAAGCTAAATTTGATTCAGGAACAGGATGGCCAAGTTACTTTCAGCCTACTAAAGAGGAGGATATCGAAGAGATAGTAGATGACTCACTAGGCATGAAACGTGTAGAAGTAAGGTGTGGCGCTTGTGGTTCTCACCTTGGACATGTTTTTCCAGATGGACCTGCTCCTACCTATCAAAGATACTGTATCAACTCTGCCTCTTTGGATTTTACAGAAAAATAATTATTTGTGCAGTTGTGAAGCGATAGTCCCTATCTCTTCATCCATCTCTTCTTTAGTGTCGAACATAAATGTATGTTTCTCTTCTTTATCTAAATGAATAAAAATACCAAAACCCACCACTTCCACCTTACCTTTAGCCTCAACATCCAACCACTCAAGGCTTACTTGTGTTGTTTCATCTTCGAAGCCTGTCTTTACTACAGCTGCGGGATAGAGTTGTGTAATCTTTGATGTATCAAATTGTTTGTTCTGTATTGTAATAATCATAAAAAGATTATAGTATAATCACTTTAAATATTTGGAAGTGGAGACTTTAGTCCCACATAAAGTTAAGATGCATAGTGCAGGTGGGACTGAAGTCTCCGCTTCCGAGAACATAAAATATCAAGGAAATAACATGAGTTTAAATGCCCAGATAAAAAATGATATAAAAGATGCTATGAGAGCCAAAGATACATTAAAAAGAAACACTCTTAGAAACATTCAAGCAGCAGTCAAACAGATAGAAGTAGATGAGCGTAGAGATGTAACTGATGCAGATCTTGAAACGATCATGATGAAATATCTCAAACAAAGAGAAGATGCCAAAACTCAATTTGGGGATGCGGGGCGTGATGACCTTGTAGAAAAAGAAAATGCAGAGATAGCCATAGTAAAAGTCTATTTGCCAGAACCTATGGATGATGCAGAACTAGAGTCCACACTCAAAGAGGTCATCGCTTCAGTAGGCGCACAGAGCATGAAAGATATGGGTAAGGTTATGGGCGCTGCAAAAACAGCCATAGGCAGTAGAGCAGATGGCGGACGCATTAACCAAATGGTTAAAAAACTACTATCATAAATCTGTAGGGTGTTGTGTCCTCACAACACCAAAAAATTCAATATTATCACTAATTCCCATATTTTAGTTTTTTAATAGCCGCAGTAATATCATTTTGTTTCATAAAATGCTCACCCACCAAAAATGCATCCGCACCTATTTTACTCAACTCAACTACTGTATCATGGTCATTGATACCAGATTCAGCAACAATAATTTTACCGTTTGGAATAAGCGGAATAAGTTTTTCGCTCAACTTCATATCCATTTCAAATGTCTCTAAATTACGGTGATTGATTCCAATGATATTTGCACCAGCAAAAATAGCTTTAACTAAATCTGTTTTATTATGCACCTCAACAAGTACATCAAGACCTAAATGAAGAGCATAATTATAAAGCTCTTTCAACTCTTTACGGCTCAATGCCATAGCGATCAGTAAAACATAGTCAGCACCAAATGCCAACGCTTCTACAAGTTGATATTTATCGACGATAAAATCTTTTCTAAGCAGAGGAATGCTCACATAACGACGCACCGCACCCAAATACTCTTTATCTCCTTGGAAAAAATGTGGTTCAGTCAGTATAGAAAGTGAGTCTGCTCCACCTTTTTCATAAGCTTGGGCTATCACTACTGGATCAAAATCTTCTCTTATGACACCTTTGCTAGGACTCGCCTTTTTTACTTCGGCTATGATACGGTAAGGGTTCTCTTTTGTTGAGCGCAATGCACTCTGTACATCTTTTGGCACAAAAGGATTGAAAGCAAGAGAACGACCTAGCCACTCTACAGGATACTCTACTTTTCGTTTCTCTAAATCATCTTTAGTTTTTTTAATTATTTCATCTAATATCTGAGCCATATATTTACCTAATTTTTTGCGTATTATATCTTATTTACACTTTTGTATAGCACTCCAATGTTCTACAATTTCAGGCTGCTTTAATCCCTCTACTTCTACTATTTTTAACATAATATCATAGGCTTTTTTGCATTGACGCTCTTTATAGTATCCCCATGCCAAAGAGTCAAGATAATAGGTATTGTTAGGCTGTTGATTTAATGCATTTTTGATGA
>JAUXGC010000189.1 GCA_030622375.1 Sulfurovum sp. | reverse complement strand
TAATATAGATGTTCTTTCTTGCACCGAAAATAAATTTCTTCATTTTTGGATTCCATCTTCTTGTTTGGTGTCCGAAGTGTACACCACATTCGAGTAAGTCTTTCATTGTTACCATAATTTTCTCCTTGGTATATAATCATAATAGAACTTTTATCAGCAAAAGCTCAGTTAAAAGCATAGCTTCATCACTAGGTTTAAGATACGAATTGGTAATCATTCGAATCATCCGCTGTAGTCATCAACACACAATGTGCAACCAGTCAAGGAATAACTACATGAGTATTTCCATTATTCAAACTATTTTCATAGTCCATATATAGAATAAGGAACGAAATTATACCGAAATGATGATTAAATAAATATAAAATAATGGGGATTTAAGTAGAGCACACCAAATATGGTATGCTTTTAAAGTATTATGCGTGTAATGCTTCGAGTTTCTCTTTCACCTCATTCACATGCCCTTTAACTCTTACTTTGTTCCATACAGCTACTATTTTTCCATCTGGGTCTATAATAAAAGTAGAACGAACCACCCCCATATACTCTCTACCCATAAACTTTTTGAGTTGCCATACACCAAAGGCATTACATAATTCTTTCTCTTCGTCTGCAAGTAGTGTAATTTTTAAATCTTTTTTTTCTATGAAGCTTCTATGTTTTTTAGGAGAGTCTGGACTGACACCTAAAATCATTGCATCCAAGCCTACGAACTCTGGTTCTGCTGCTGTAAAGTCACATGCTTCAGTAGTGCACCCCGGTGTATTATCTTTAGGATAAAAGTAAAGAACTATCCATCGACCTTTAATATCTCTTAGACATATCTCTTCTTCATCTTGGTTTGGCAGACAGAACTCTGGTGCTTGTGTTCCTACTTCTAACATAGTAAATCCTTATAATATACGGAGGTGGAGACTTTAGTCCCACCTGCACTTTGCATCTTAATTTTTGTGGGACTGCCCAGAGGAAATACCTTTGGAATGAAAGTCTCCACTTCCGATAGTTTTATTTATTTTTGATAGTATAGCAGAATGAATACAGAAAATGAACAAACCAAAGAAGAATTATTAGCAGATATTGAAAAACTCATCTCTTATGGCAGAGAAGAACCAACCATTAATCCTGCTCTTTTAGCCTATCTAGAGCTAGATGACCTCATAAACACAAAAGCAAAACTCCTCGAACGTGTAGGAAAACTCAGTGAAGAAGAGAAAGAGTGGTTGGAGCAGTTTAAAAAGTATGATTAGTCTCGCAAATCCGCCGATTTATCAAACTGAATATTATACTTTTTGAGTATCTCACTCTGTTTCTCCTGTGCCTCTTTTTTATCTATAATTACTTTAACCCCATTTTCATCTTCTAAAACAATATACTGACTTTTTACTGCTTCCATTTTTTGATAAAACTCGTAAAAATTTTTAAATGTCTCTCCATTTACTTTATCTATGGGCCACATAGCAAAATTATTATCTCCTCTACTCATATCAGAAGCTAATACTTTTAGAAGCACAACTACTTCATTTTTATCTTGTTCTTGCCATTTTGAAGCCAAATAACTCAATGTTGTCCGATTGCGATTTGTAGAGCTTATAAGATTTCTAGTAAGCGGAGAAAATACATATCCACCACAAATAAAATAGCTTGGCATAGTATCATAGCGTGTTGTCTTGACTAAATACATATCATCTGCTATATTTTTTAAAACAGCATTTATTTCCATAGGCTTTTTGTTTCTAATAATATCAAGAGTTACTCTCTCTCCCATCTGATATGTATCTACAAAGTAGTGATAATGTGTGTATTCATGCTTTCTAAATGCTACAGTCCCATCATTTTCTATATTGTGTCCATCTATTTTAGTTAAAATGTCACTCTCTTTTAGCACATCTTTGAGTGGGGAATTATGTACAATTTTATCTATGAGTTTTCCACTTACATTATCATCGAGACCATAATATCGTCTAGTAGCGCTATTTTCCAGTTTTTGTGTTCCAAGTCCCAAGTCAGCAAACCCATCATAGTGTCCATCTTTCATATCTTCAATGAAGTGTTGTACCATGCTTACAGGAACTAAATATCCAATATTTTGAGATTTACTAATCACTTGCATAACAACACCTACTATCTTTCCATTTGAAAGTGCTGGTCCACCAGAATTTCCAGGGTTTACTGCAGCATCAACCTGTATGGCTAAAAAAGCCTCTCCACTATGTGCATAAGTATGATGCTCTACACGTGAAACCACACCTATGGTTGCACTAAGAGTATTTCCTCCCATAGGATAACCATACACTACTATCTTCTGCTCTACCTCCGGAAGAGTTCCAAAAGCAAGAGGACTCACTCCTGAAAAAAACTCACTCTTTTCTACTTTTAAGAGTGCTAAATCCGCCTGATGAGAAACTGCAAATACCTTAGCTATATAACGCTTTCTCTGTCCATAACGTTGCACCTCTAAAAAAGATTGATTGGCTACAACATGTGCATTGGTGAGAATATATCCACCTTCTATAATAGCACCAGAGCCTGTACTGCTGCGTGTAGAGCTACTCCAAGGTGCCTGATAATTTGGTATTTTTGCCGTAGTATAGATTTTGACAATAGCTTGTTTGGTCAAGTCTTCCTGTTGCACAGTTGCATTTGATAACAGTGTACATAGTAAAAATATTAATATTTGTTTCATTCTTATTCCTCATATTTTAATAAAAATTCTTCTGCGTCTACACATACGATACCTCGTGCCTTAGCTTCTTTTAC
>JAUXGC010000109.1 GCA_030622375.1 Sulfurovum sp. | reverse complement strand
CTCAGCAGGACTTGACTACCCAGGCATAGGACCAGAACACGCTTTTTTGAAAGATGAAAACATAGTAACTTATGACCACATAACAGATGATGAAGCGATAGATGCCTTTGTATGGCTATCTCAAGCAGAGGGTATCATTCCTGCATTTGAAAGTTCTCATGCTATCGCATACTTAAAAAAGATGAAACCCAAAGAGATAAAAGGTAAAACTATCCTAGTCAATCTCTCAGGTCGTGGTGATAAAGATATGATACAAGCACAAGATATACTAAAAGGGAAATTATGAATTTTAATATTACAACAGACAATATCGCGGGAATTAAGAGCGATTTAGAAATAATCATTGTTATAGACAAAGCGTTAAAGCATCGTTTTATTGCCGATAAAAAACTTCTTGAAAAAGCTGGTTTTTCTGGGGAACAAGATGAAGTGTGTCATCTTATAGGAAAAAATAGACTCTATGTGGGAGCAGAATCTCTCAAAGGTGATAAACTTCGTCCAGCAGTTGCAACAGCACTCCGTTCACTCATAGGTAAAAAAGCCTACAAAAGCATTAAAATCGCTACCTATTTAAGCCATCCAAGATGCACAGCATCACTCAGAGCGATGGTGGAGGGAATTGTACTTGGTAGTTATACTTTTACTACATACAAAAGCAAGAGAGTGAAATCATCTATTAAAAATGTTGAAATCTCTTTAGAGGGGTACAATGAACATGAAATCACTACTGAGGTTGCAGCTAGAGCAGTACGCAATGGTGAGATATCTGCCAATGCTACGAACTTTACTAGAGACATAGTAAATACGACTCCAGAGGATTGTTACCCTAAAATTATGGCAAATATAGCTGAAGATTTGGCTAAAAATAGTAACTTAAAATGCAAAATACTTAAACCAAAAGAGCTTAAAAAAGAGAAGATGAAAACACTTCTTGCTGTTGGCCGCGCAAGTAGGCATGGTTCAAGAGTCATTCATCTTACACATAAACCTAAAAACCCCAAAGCAATTATCTCTTTAGTGGGCAAAGGTCTTACTTATGATAGTGGTGGACTTAGTCTTAAGCCTGCTGACTACATGGTAACTATGAAAGCTGACAAAAGTGGTGGTTCTGCGGTACTTGGTATTATGAAAGCTATTTCTGAAATGAATTTACCCGTAGAGGTGCACGGCTTTGTGGGTGCAGTAGAAAATATGATAGGCGGTGATGCCTATAAACCAGATGATGTACTAAAAGCCAAAAATGGAAAAACTATTGAAATACGCAATACAGATGCTGAAGGTCGCTTAGTGCTTGCAGATACACTTTGCTATGCACAACAAGAGGTAAAATCTGATTACATTTTTGATTTTGCAACACTTACTGGTGCCTGTGTTGTTGGTGTAGGTCACTATACTGCTGGCGTAATGGGTCATAATGATGAAGTAACATCACTGGTTACCTATGGGGCAGAAGTATCGGGAGAATTGGCAACAAAATTGGACTTTAATCCCTACCTTAAAAAGACTATTAAGTCTGAGATAGCGGATGTATGTAACATTTCAAACACACGTTATGGTGGTGCTATCACTGCTGGGCAGTTCCTCTCTGAATTTATAGATGATGAGCATAAAAACAGATGGGCACACATTGACATAGCTGGTCCTGCTTTTGTAGAGCATATTTGGGGAGAAAACCCACATGGCGCCTCTGGTGCAGGTGTTAGGATGACGATAAGACTTATAGAAAAGATTGTTCGCAGTGAAGATAAAAATGGAAATAAGCATATACTTTAAAAGGTTACTTCTAGCCTTTTAAAGGGTTCACTATTTTATTTTAAGATGACAAGTCAATGCTTCTTCTGCCAACATATCGGCAACAATCTCTCGACCATTGACGATATGTTTTATACCCAATCCTGATATTACCTCTTCTTCTGCACTATTGTTTACTTTAACTATACTGTTGATCTCTGCTTTGAAGGAAGCAATATTTTCACAGATTAGTTGTCTTTGTATCTCATTCTCTATGGTAACAATAATCGATGTACATCCATTGACATTAAAATGAGATAGAACCATCTTTTGTGCAGCATTAGCAAGGTAAATAGCCTCTTCACCTTTTTTAATCTCTTTATCAACTACCTTGACATCATGTTCAAGGATTATATAGAGTAAGCTTCTCTCTCTAAATGTTTTAACAAGTTTTTGTCCTACAGGTCCATACCCACATACAATGATATGGTTTTCATATGTACCACCAACAAGTGCTCTGTCGCGTAGTGCATCAGGCTCTTTTGTGAGCATATCTGCAAGTTTTTTAATGTTTTTCAATACAAAAGGTGTGAGAATCATGGAGAGGACAATAGTGATAATCATAATTTGATTTAGTTTATCAGAGATAAGATCGTGAGAGTGCGCAAGGGCAAAGACTGCCAAGGCAAACTCCCCTCCTTGGAAAAGTGCCAATGCCGTTTTAACTGCCGTTCTTTTTTGTATAAAAAACTGTAAAATACCAAAAATAAGCAAACCCTTGAGTAGCATAATACCCACAAGTAAACCCAAAATAATATGACCATAATTTATAAGAGAATGCCAATCAATAAGCATCCCCACTGTAACAAAAAATACCCCCAAAAGGATATCTCTAAAAGGCACAAGGTCTGCTTCTATACGATAGCGGTATTTTGTTTCAGCCAACATCATCCCCGCAAGAAAAGCCCCCAAAGAGTAAGAAAATCCAAAGACCTCTGCCAAAAATGAAGCACTCATCACACCAAGTAGAACTGCAACAAGAAATATCTCTTCTGAACCTGATGCCATAATCCAGTCAAAAAATCTTTCAACAACATATTTACCTATGAAAAAAAGTATCAGGAAAACAGCTACTGCACTCACTAATGTCTCTAAAAGCAGTATAGATACAGACTCTGTATTTGAGGTAAAAAAGGAGACCATTAAAAGTATAGGAATGACTGCTAAATCTTGAAAAAGCAAGACTCCAAGTGTTGTACGACCATAGCCAGAGTGGATTTCATTGTTTTCATTGAGAACTTTCAGGACAATCGCGGTAGAGGAGAGTGCAAGTGCAAAACCTACCACAATAGCACTTTTAACCTCTAGTCCAAAGAGCCAATACCCCAATGCGGTAAAAAGTAGCCCAGAGAGCATCACTTCCAATCCACCATAAACAAACACCTCTTTTTTCATATTTTTGAGATGATTGATAGAAAACTCCAATCCTATAGTAAACATCAAAAAAACTATACCAAACTCTGCAAGGTGTGATAACATCTCCTTAGAATCTTCAGCAAAATGAAAAAAGGATGAGATAGCAAAACCAGAGAGAACATATCCTATCACTGTGGGAATATCAAATCTTTTTAAAAAGACATTGAGGATGGTTGATATGGTAATGGTTATGATTAATATCAGTAAAGCATTTTCCATTAAAATCATCCTGTTTTTATTTGTATTATACATTGATTATAGAAATTATAGTTGCACTAATCCTCTCTTCACCAATATTTTGCTAAAATCGCGGTATTACATTCGGAGTCAAATTTGAAGAATATGCAAATGCAAGCGCCCTTCGGGTTGAGTGCATATTCTTCAAATCTGACTCCTCATTCTTAAAATTTATACAAAGTAAGGAATACCATGGGACTAGGCATAGGACTTGTAGGGCTACCAAATGTAGGAAAATCTACGACTTTTAACGCACTGACAAAAGCGCAAAATGCAGAGAGTGCAAACTACCCGTTTTGTACGATAGAGCCAAATAAAGCTGTTGTACCTGTACCTGACAAAAGACTTGACGAGTTAGCAAAAATCGTAAATCCTGAAAAGATACAGTACTCTACGCTAGACTTTGTAGATATAGCGGGTCTGGTAAAAGGTGCAAGTAAAGGGGAAGGTCTTGGCAATAAATTTTTAGGAAACATTCGTGAAACAGAAGTAATTTTACACATAGTAAGATGTTTTGAAGATGACAACATAGTACACACTGAAGGCTCCATAGACCCTATTCGTGATGTTGAAATCATAGAATACGAGCTGCTTCTTGCTGATATGGATGCTATTGAAAAACGCATTGCAATGCTTAGTAAAAAGGCAAGAGGTAATGATAAAGAGGCAAAAGAACAGCTTGTCATTGCTGAAGCTCTTTTAAAACATGTTGAAGAAGATCAACCTGTTTCTACATTTCCAGAGAAAGATAGCGATGAATTTAAATTAATGAACAAAGATTTGCGTCTTCTTACAAGCAAAGAGATTATCTATGGTGCAAATGTAGATGAAGATGGACTTGAAGAAGACAATGAGTTTGTTCAAAAACTTAAAGCATACGCCAATGAAAGAAGCTATGAAGTGATTAAACTCTGTGCTAAAGTTGAAGAAGATATGGTAGATTTTGAAGATGACGAAAGAGATGAAATGCTTGCAGACCTTGGTGTTAAAGAGTCGGGACTTGAACAGATTATTCACAAAGGTTTTGATAAACTTGGACTCATGAGTTATTTTACTGCTGGCGTTAAAGAAGTACGTGCATGGACTATTCGTAAAAATACAACTGCTCCTAAAGCTGCTGCTGCTATCCATAATGACTTTGAAAAAGGGTTTATCCGTGCAGAAGTCATCTCTTATGAAGACTTTATTGAGTTTAATGGCGAGCAAGGTGCAAAAGAGGGTGGGAAAAACAGACTTGAAGGCAAAGAGTACATCGTTCAAGATGGCGATGTGATGCACTTTAGGTTTAATGTTTAATTATACGGAAGTGGAGACTTTAGTCCCACACAAAGTTTATTTGCTTGTAAAAGTTTTTATTTATTAGTAACTTATGCTTCTTATTTGTATAAAAAATATAACTTTATGCAAATATTAGGTGG
>JAUXGC010000013.1 GCA_030622375.1 Sulfurovum sp. | reverse complement strand
GTTCATTATTCAAGATATTAGCATGACTCTAAAAATCTAAATAATTATACATCTTCCAAAGAATAACCCAAAAATTCATACTCATACTTCTTATGTTTTGCCATCAACTTTGAAGCTTTTTTCTCCAGCACTTTTATATCAATCTTCTTAGGATTTCTTTTGACTTCAGCTATGAGCATCGTTTTCTTTTCATCATTCACAGCAATGATATCTATCTCATTTTGATTGCCTCTTTCCCAGTAGGAACCTATATCACCATAGTCATAAGAAAGTTTTAGCTGCTCTACAAAATACTTTTCTAAAAACTTACCACTATAAGTAGCATAGTCTCGTAGTACAATCTTTTTTACATACTCATAGTTTTCTATTTCTATGGCAGATCTATATTTGTATATGAACCTAAACCAAAAGTTGAAAAAATTATCAATTATCTCATATTTTAACGTTCTACTCCCCTCTTTTGCAAAGATAGGCTTGACCTTTTTTATAATAGTATATTCATTTTCCAATCTATCAAGATAGCCACCGATATTTTTCTCCAATATACTCTCTAACTCAGAACGAGAAGTCTTAGAGGAAGCAATGAGTGAAAGTATTGAGAAATACGTAGTATATTCTTTTCCAAACTCTTCAACCAATAGATTTTTACCTTCTTCTAAAAAGAGAGAATACTCCTTGAAAATGAGTTCTAACTGTTTCTCTAGTGTGAATGCACTATTATCAACAAATATTTCTACATACTTCGCCACACCGCCTGTAAGCATATAGAATGAGAGTAAATCATCTGCACTATAGGTAGGACTATTCTCTGCAAGTATTTCTTTAATCGTTTCAACAGAAAAAGGTTTTAAGTGAATTTTATTGTTCGAACGCCCAAAAAGAGGTTCTTTCTTATCTTCAAATATTTTTTTCATAAGGGAGTAGATAGATCCGCTAAGTACAAGATTAATTTTCGTTCTGTCCTTATTACTATCCCAGATGTTTTGCATGTCAGCATAAACTGTACTATTAATATGCAAAAACTCTTGAAACTCATCAATAACAAGTGTAAAGTGTCTTGTTTTAGATAATTCCATCAAGTATTCAAACAGTTCTTTAAACGTTCTTATCTCACCGAATATCTTTACATCCAATGTATTTTGTATAATAGTCACAAATTCATCGCACAACAAAGCTTCATTCTTTTTAGAAACAAAGAGATAAACTCTATCACTATATGCTTTTTTGATAAGTGTAGTCTTGCCTATCCTTCTTCGTCCTACTACCACCGTCATCTTAGAACTAACTTTGGAAGCCTCTTCTATAGCCCTAAGATTTTGCAGTTCCTTTTCTCTATTATAGAATTTCACTTTTTACCTTTAGAGTAATATATGTTACTGTAATACATATTACTCTAAATCACGTAATATATAACTTATTCCAAATATATCTTAGAATTTACTACATAGTTAACTATTATTACGTCTGTTGTCTGAGAAAAGTTTACCCAATGTCCATACTAACCAAAAGTCTTTTTCTGCCATAGTGCTTGATGCAGGTAGATATTTTCGAGCAGATATTAAGAATCTTCTTAAAGGTGCATATGAATTTGAGTATTCATGGCAAAAAGATGGTAAGTTTGTAGATAGCAGATTGAAAACAGTGCATATCTTTGCCTATCATGATACAAGAAAAAGAGTACACAAAAAAGTGAATTTAACTTTTTTATTGCGTGTACCTCAAGGGTGCGAATAGATAAGACAAATCAAATATTTAACTTTAAATTATACTAGGCATTGAAAAATCGTGTTTAAGGAGAAATTTATTTCTTAATCATAGAAATATAGAGATTTTCAACCTTCGTTCTTGCCCAAGGTGTTTTTCTCAAGAATTTGAGACAGGAGTTTATAGAAGGGTCATAGTTGAAACATTTAATGCTTATGCGTTGTCCCAGTTCATCCCAACCGTATTGATTAACCAATTCATTCATAATCTGTTTTAAGTTGATTCCATGCAAGGGATTATTTTTATGCTCTTCGCTCATAGATAGTATCCTTTTATTATACATCAAGTGAAAAAGTATTATAGCCTAATAGCCGACATTAAGTATTGCATTATATTTTAGAGCTTTATTAGGTTGTTTTATGGGATTGTTTTGGTTAGTGGCTCCGGATGCTGGATTCGAACCAGCGACCAAGTGATTAACAGTCACCTACTCTACCGCTGAGCTAATCCGGAATGGTTATTAAAAAAGCGAGTGCTTATTTAGTGGATGAGATTATAGTCAAAAAGTTTTTTAAAGTCAAGGATTTTTAAGCTTTTTTGTAAAATGATACGCCATTTGTATCAATAGTGTTTATTTTTGATTTTTCTATTAAACTCTCTAACCTTTTTTGACTCTTTTTATCAAACAAAATAGTTATATCATCAGGGCTTAGTGGTCTTTTTGAGAGTGTTTGTAAAATCTCATCATCACTGTATGAAGATGGTTTGGACTCTACCTTTTTTCTAGAAGCTATATAGACAGGAAGTGAAGAGTCAAATAGTTGTGAAATAGTGTGAAGCTCTTCATAACTTAAAGGTTTTACAGCGTAAGCTGGTGGTCTGTCTATGGTACTTATGTCTATGCGTGTTGGTTGTAGTTTCAGAAGATACTCATTGAGTTTAGCTATCTCCTCTTTGGAGTCGTTGAGCGTTTTGACTATGAGTATCTCTATGATTAGTGGTCCGTTATATCTGTTTTTAAACTCTAACATCCCTGCTTTTATACTCTCAACTTTTATGCCTTGATGTGAACGGTCAAGCTTTTGTAAACATTTTTGAGTTGCACAATCTAAAGAGAGTTTTACCTCATCTATCTTCAAAAGTGCATCTTGTACTTGAGGGTTATCTATATTGGCAGCATTGGAGAGTATGAGAGTTTTAGTTTTTCCCTTAAAGCTATTTATCTCATCTATGAGTTTTGATAGGTGTGGGTAGAGTGTAGGTTCACCATTGGCGGTAAGAGTGATAAAATCTATATCACTATGCTCTTTGAGTGCTGTTTTTAGTGCAAATGTAATTTGTTTTACACTTACTACATCTTCATAACTATTCATCGTTTTTACAGAGTCTAACTCGCAGTATAGGCAGTCAAAATTGCACTGCTTTCTGTTTGGACTTAAATCAACTCCTAAAGATTTACCAAATCTTCTTGAATGGATAGGTCCAAAGATTATATTCATATTATTTCTTAGATACTCTTTGACACTCGCTTACAAAATGTTTTGCATTTTCAACTGGTACATCTGGTAAGATACCGTGTCCAAGGTTAAAGATGTGTCTTTTGCCACCCATAACTTTTTGTATGGCTTCTACAGATGATGTAGTTGCCTCTTTGTCATAAAGTCTGCATGGTTCCATATTGCCTTGAAGTACATATTTGCTGCCTAACTTCTCTTTAGCTAGTGCCATAGGTGTTCCCCAATCTACGCCAAATACATCAAAGTTACCATACACTTTGTCTAAAAATGAAGGGATACCTTTAGGAAACATGATAATAGGCACATTTGGGTATTTTGACTTAAGATAGTCTGCTATCTCAACCATATATTTCCAAGAAAATTCATCATATTTATCTGGCTCTATGGCTGCTGCCCATGAGTCAAAAATCTGCACTACATCTATGCCTGCTTCTATCTGTTTTTCCATATAAAGCTTAACTACATCTGTTACTTTTGCAAGTATGTTGTGGAGGAGTTTAGGATTTGAGTACATCATCTTTTTACAAATGTTATATGTTTTAGTACCTTGCCCCTCTATCATGTATGTAGCCAGTGTCCAAGGAGCTCCAGTAAAGCCTATGAGCGCTATACCGTCACCTCTTGCATCTAGTTGCTCTCCAAGTAGCTCTATGGTTTCATAAACATAGGTAAGTTTACTCGCAGCCTCATCACCACCGATAAGTCTGTCTAAATCTGCTTGTGTCTCAAGAGGGTCAGAAAACTTCGGTCCTTCGCCTTTGATAAAACTCAAGTCCATCCCCATCTCATCTGGAATAACAAGAATATCTGAAAACAAAATAGCTGCATCTACGCCCACAATGTCAAGTGGCTGGATGGTTACTTCTGCTGCCTTTTTAGGATTATGACACAAGTTTAGAAAATCTCCTGCTTCTGCTCTTACGGCCATATACTCTGGCAAGTAACGCCCTGCTTGTCTCATCATCCATACTGGTGTGTATGGTGTCTCTTTGCCTAGACAGGCATCTACAAATATTTTACGATTCGGCATTTAGTACCTCACTGCATTGAATTTTAATTCTTGTACTCATTATTTACCTACTTTACCTAAAAAATATAACCCTATTGCAAGTGCTGCAATGGAGAGTGCAAAATACAACATCTCTAAAGCTGTTACAAATTGTGTATGTAGAACTCTTTGAAAAAAGTTTACAACTAGAACCATCACTATGACTTTTGCTATCTTGTCTTTAAGCTGGTCAAGTGAGTGTATGGCAAGCAACTTGCTACCATTTTTACCGCTTGCCTGATCTATGTCTGATATAAAAAGTTCATATATTCCAAATGAAAAGATGAACATCACAACAGCTATAAGATACAAGTCTACTGCACCTATAATGCCGGCAACTATATCTTCATGAAATTTATCTGGATGTGCATGGGTGATAATGGTATCAAATGTATAAACTGCAACATACCAAATATCCATTGAAGCTACTACAAAAAGTATAACTGCTCCAAGAAGTCCAAAGACAACTGCCAATATGACAATAAACCTACTATGCCAAATGGCACCTTCAAATAATTTTTCTATCATTTTTATATATTTTCCTATTACTAATTTTTTATTGTTTGAGTGGTGCCTTCTTAGGCTTCTAGCTCAATCCATTTTTGTGCAATACGTACTGAATTTGTCGCAGCCCCTACTCTAATCTGATCTGCTACACCCCAAAGGTGTAAGATATTATCTGAAAACAAATCTTTTCTAATGCGTCCCACATAAGTTTCATCTGTATCTGTTGCTATGATTGGCATTGGATATTCATTTTTAGACATATCATCTATGACTGTTACATTTTCAAAGTCACTTAAAACTTCTCTTACTTTATCTACATTTACATTTACATCATTTTCAAATGTAATAGTAATAGACTCAGAGTGAGAACGCAATACAGGTACACGTACACAGGTTGCAGAAAGTGCAAAGTCAGTACCCATAATCTTAGCAGTTTCGTTGACCATTTTCATCTCCTCTTTGGTATAACCGTTCTCTTGAGGTGTATCGATATGAGGAATGACATTGAGTGCTATTTGATGTGTAAAAGCTTCTACTTTAGACTCGTCAAGCTTAAAGGCAAAGAAGTCTTGCATTTGTTTTACTAACTCTTCCATGCCTGCTTTTCCTGCTCCACTTACTGCCTGATATGTACTCACATCTACTCTTTTGATACCATAAAGGTCGTGAAGAGGTTTAAGAAGCTGCACCATCTGAATAGTAGAGCAGTTGGGATTGGCGATGATGCCTGTATCTTCCCATAACTCTATATCTTCAGGATTTACTTCAGGTACAACAAGTGGTACCTTCTCATCCATTCTAAAGTGTGAAGTATTGTCTATGACTACTGCCCCTGCTTCCACGGCATACTTTGCATATTTTTCAGATATGCTACCCCCTGCTGAAAAGAAAGCTATGTCAATATCTCTTCCATTAAATACTTCTTGGGTAAGCTCTTCTATCTTATAGATTTTCCCTCTATACTCTATATCGTTTCCAGCACTATTTGCACTAGCGAGTGGCAAAATATTGCCAACAGGAAACTGCACATCTTCGAGTACTCTAAAAAGTTCTTCTCCCACAGCACCAGAAGCACCTACTACTGCTATATTGTATTTTCTCATTTTTATTCTAATCCTAATTCACTATTTGTATCGGAGTCTTTATCTAAATTCTCCTCTTTTTGACACTTTGCAATACTCACAACTATATCTTTTTTCTCTACATTGACTATCTTCACGCCTGAAGTATTTCTTCCTGCTTTACGAATGGTCTCCATATCTACACGTATCATCTTACCTATACTTGTTAAACACATCAAGTCTTTATCTTCTTCTACAAATACTACGCCTACAACATCGCCTGTCTTAGGAGAAAGCTTCATAGAGATAACTCCTTTACCTGCACGATTTTGTTCACGATATTCATTGGCTGTTGTACGTTTGCCAAGACCTTTTTCACTCATCATGAGAAGTTCATCTTCTTCATTTTCTATGGTAGTTGCACCACATACATAGTCACCATCTATCTTAAATTTAATCGCTGTAACGCCACGAGCTACTCGTCCTATCTCTCTAGCATCACCTACTTTAAATCTAATACATAAACCTTTTTTAGTAGCGACAAAGAGCCATTGTGTATCTGGTTTGACTATCTTTGCATCAACTATAGCATCATCTTCATCAAGATTAATGGCTCTTACACCATTGCTTCTTATGTTTGAATACTCAGAGAGATTTGTTCTTTTAACTATACCATTTTTTGTAAAGAACACTAAACCTTTATCTTCATCAAAATCAGTAGTAGGAATGATAGCCATAATCTTTTCATCTTTTTGAAGGTTAATAAGATTTACTACCGCTTTACCTTTGGCTGTACGAGAACCCTCTGGAATACGATATACTTTAAGCCAATAGAGTTGTCCTCTATCTGTTACAAACATTAGTGTATTGTGCGTATTTGAAGTAAAGAATTTCTCTATGAAATCATCATCATAGGTGGTAACTGCTATTTTTCCTTTACCACCACGATGTTGTTTCTCGTACTGTTTGACTGGTACACGTTTTATGTACCCTCTATGAGTAATGGTCACAACCATTGGCTCATTAGGAATAAGGTCTTCAATATCAATATCATCATAATCATCTACAATCTCTGTACGACGTGGTGTTGTATATTTCTCGCCCATCTCTACAAGTTCTGCACGAATTATTTCGTTGATCTTATCTTCACTTTTTAAGATAGATTCAAGCTCTGCAATGAGTTTCAATAATCCATTTAACTCATTTTCGATTTTTTCTATTGCAAGGCCAGTAAGTGTTCTTAGTCTCATTTCCAAGATGGCTTTTGCTTGTATTTCTGAAAGTTTAAATCTACTTATGAGGTTTTCTCTTGCTTCCGCATCATCTGCAGAAGCACGGATAATCTTAATCACTTCATCGATATTATCGACAGCAATTTTAAGTCCCTCTAATATGTGAGCTCTTGCTCTTGCTTTTTCAAGGTCAAAAATAGTTCTTCTAATGACTACTGTTTTTCTATGATTTAAGAAGAGGTCAAAAAGTTCCATAAGCTTAAAAACTTTTGGTTCTTTATTTGCAATAGCCAACATTATAATACCAAATGTCACTTGCATTTGTGTACTTTTGAAAAGGTTATTTAGCACTATCTCACTCATAGCATCACGCTTAAGCTCAAAGACTACACGAATACCCTCTCTATCTGACTCATCACGCAGTTCAGAGATACCCTCTATATGTTTATCGCGTACAAGCTGTGCGATGTTCTCTATGAGTCTTGATTTATTTACCTGAAAAGGGAGCTCATCTATAACAATAACCTCTTTGTTTCCTTTCTGTTCTATATGTGTTTTTGCACGTACTTTTATGCGTCCACGTCCAGTTGTATAGGCATCTGTAATACCTTTGCGACCAAATATAATACCACCAGTTGGAAAATCAGGACCATGTACAATTTTCATCATATCTTCAATAGTTGACTCTGGACTATCTATACGTAACACTAGTGCTTCTATAAGCTCATCTAGTCTATGAGGAGGGATATTGGTTGCCATACCAACAGCGATACCACTTGAACCGTTTAGCAACAAGTTTGGTACACGAGCAGGAAGTACATCTGGCTCACTCATAGAGTCATCATAGTTTGGTACATAATCTACTGTATCTTTATCTAGATCATTTAAAAGTTCTTCTGCTATTTTCGCCATACGAGCTTCGGTATATCTCATGGCTGCCGCATTGTCACCATCTACCGAACCAAAGTTACCTTGACCATCAACTAAAGGTGCTTGCATAGAGAAGTCTTGTGCCATACGAACGAGTGCATCATAGACCGAGTTGTCACCATGCGGGTGCTACTTACCTATAACATCTCCAACAATACGCGCAGACTTTTTATATGGACTTCTATGTGAGAGGTGAAGGTCATTCATGGCATAGAGAATTCTTCTATGTACGGGCTTCAAACCATCACGAGCATCAGGCAGTGCTCTACCAATGATAACTGACATAGAGTAGTCAAGATAACTAGCTTTAATACTGTCTTCTATAAGCACCTCTTCAACATTTTTCTCTTCAAATAAATCACTCATAAGACTCCTTGGGACGTAAAAATTGGATTATTATACCTTATAAGAAGAGAAAAATGCTTAAAAATGGCTCTATGGCTTTGCTAGATACCTTAAAATGGATTTTTATAGATTTAATATTTTTGGTTAACATAATATAATATGAGTTAAAATGGTTATTTGATGCCTCTATATATGGTGTAAATTCTACCCTGTCATCATTTCATAAGGGCGTTTTAACTGTTTAGTTAATTGATGTAAACTCACCAAACGCCCCTCTCTTGCAAACTCTTTTCCATCCATAAAGACTATCATTGCAGGAACAGTAAAAACTTGAAAATGTGCTGAAATCTCTGCATTTTCATGAGCATCCAAATAGATCTGTTTTAACTCTGGAAAACTCTCATCAAACAGCTCTTTAAACTTAGGTCTAAGCGCGTGGCATACACTACAGTTTTCACCTGAAAAATAGAGAAGTACGCCTACTTGAGTTTTTATGGTAGTTTGTAGTTCTTCTAAAGTCATGAAGAACAACTTAGCTTTTTATTTTTAAACTCATCTGGTGTTGCTCCTGCCCATCTTTCAAAACCTTCATGTTCTAAATATGGGTCTTGAGCTATTTTAAACAGATTATCTACTATAGTATAGTCTCCATTTTCTGCAGAATCTATGGCTTCTTGGAGCATGTAGTTTTTTAGTACATATTTAGGATTGTTTTGAAACATTGAAGTGTGTCTTTCCTCTGTGGTTGTTGTCTCTTCTTTAAGTCTATCATCATAAGAATCTAACCAGTCATTCATAGGTTTATGGTAGAGTCCTATTTTTAGTAATGCTGTTCTGTCACCATCATAATGACTAAGCGTTCTAAAAAACAAAGTATAGTCTACATTGATTCCTTGCAACATACCTAGTAAATGTTTGAAGAGGTCTAAGTCTTTTTCCTGAGTTACACTTTTTAATCCTAGTTTTTTACCCATTAAGTAGAGGTATCTCTCTGTATAGAGTCTTGGGTAGTGTTCTAAAATCTTTTCTAGTCTCTCAGAACTCACCAGTGGTGAGAGTGCCAGCATTAACGCGCGTAAGTTCCACTCTCCTATGTTTGGCTGGTTACCAAAACTGTAACGTCCACCTGAGTCAGTGTGGTTACAAATATACTGAAAATCATAGTCATCTAAAAATGCGTAAGGACCATAATCTATGGTAAGTCCTGCTATGGACATGTTGTCTGTGTTCATCACACCATGGTTAAAGCCTACAGCTTGCCATTGTGCCATGAGTATGGCTGTTTTACCAACTACTTCTGTAAATATATGTAAATATTTGTTTGGCTCATCTACCAAATGAGGATAGCTTTCGGCTATAGCATAATCGGCCAATGCTTCCAACTCTTTATAGCGCTTTTTATGTGAAAAATATTCAAAAGTACCAAATCGTACCCATGAAGGAGAAACACGCAAAACGATAGCCCCCTTTTCCCAGTTTTCTCTATAGACTCTATGGTTTGAGCCTAAAAGTCCTAAAGCGCGTGTCGTCTCTATGCCCAAACCAAACATCGCCTCACTCATAAGATACTCACGAATGCTAGAACGTAACACTGCACGTCCATCCCCTGAACGAGAATAGCGTGTCTGTCCTGCACCTTTGAGTTGTAAGTGCTGCTCTCCATACATAGGGGTAGAAATAGTCCCTATATTGATCGCCCTACCATCACCAAGACGTGGTACAAAATGTCCAAACTGATGTCCTGCGTAACACATTGCAAAAGTATCTGAACCTTCTGTTTGAAGTTCACCATTGAGCAGTTTTACAAAGTCATCTGAATTAAGTTCATTTACATCTATGTCAAGCATCTGCGCCAATTTTTCGTTAGCATGGATGAGAAATGTATTTTTAAGCGGACTTGCTTCTACTCTAGTGTAACACTCTTCTGGTAGACTTAGATAAGGATTGGTTAGCTTTATATCGTTTAATTTCATATCTGCATACTACCTAGCCAAACTTTGATGCTACTTAAGGCAAATAGGAGTATAATATCGCCAATTATACACGAAGGAAATAGATATGGGAAGAGCATTTGAGTACCGTAAAGCAGCCAAAATGAAACGGTGGGGAACGATGTCAAGAGTTTTTCCAAAACTAGGAAAAATCATAACTATGGCTGCCAAAGATGGTGGGCAAGACCCAGACATGAACCCTAAACTTCGTACTGCCATCATTAACGCCAAAGCACAAAATATGCCTAAAGATAACATTGATGCGGCTATTAAAAGATCTTTGGCAAAAGATGCTGCTGACATTCAGGAGCTAAGCTATGAAGCGAAAGCAGCTCATGGAGTACTTCTTTTTATAGATTGTGCTACAGACAACAACACAAGAACCGTAGCCAATGTGAAAGCTCTGCTTACACGTAACGGTGGAGAGGCACTAAAAAATGGTTCCCTTGACTTTATGTTTACGAGAAAGTCTGTTTTTACTTTTGATAAAACAGAAGATATGGACATAGAAGAGCTTGAACTTGAACTCATAGACTTTGGTCTTGAAGAGATAGAAGAAGATGTAGAGCCTGTAGAGAACGGTGATGATAAAACTATCGTCAGGATTTTTGGTGAGTTTGCATCATTTGGAGAACTTTCTCACGCCCTTGAAGATAGAGGCATAGAAGTAACAAAAGCCGAGCTACAACGCATTGCCAATACTCCCATAGAACTTACAGATAAACAGATAGAAGAGGTAGATGTACTCATAGACAAACTTGAAGATGATGAAGATGTTCAAGCTGTTTATACAAATATTAATTGACATGTCATTGGTTTATGAAATACCATATAAATCAGCTCAAAAATAGGGAGATAGTCTAATTATGTTTGGACATCCAAAAGGCCTTTATGTACTTTTTATGACTGAAATGTGGGAACGTTTTAGTTATTATGGGATGAGGGCCATTTTAGTTCTATTTCTTATATCAAATGTGAACGGTGGTCTTGGTTGGAGCCAGAATGAAGCTTTAACCCTATATGGATGGTATACAATGATGGTCTATATAGTTTGTATTCCAGGAGGAATTTTAGCAGATAGAGTATTTGGGCATAAGAGAGCTGTAATGATAGGTGCTTTACTTTTATGTGCAGGCCACGTATTTATGATTTTCCCTTATATTAATACTTTTTACATAGCTTTATCTCTCATTGTTTTAGGCTCTGGCATGATTAAACCAAATATATCTACGATGGTTGGAGAGCTTTATGAAGACGGAGACCAAAGAAGAGACTCTGGATTTACAATATTTTATATGGGTATCAATATAGGGGCATTCTTTGCTACTTTAATCGTTGGATATGTTGGTGAAACATATGGTTGGCATATAGGATTTAGTTTGGCTAGTATTGGTATGCTTACAGGGTTTGTTTTTTATCTTAGGGGACAAAAACATCTTGTGCATGTTGGCAATATAACAAGAAAAAGTTCTCATGAGAGTAAAGTAAAAATACCACTCAGCACAAAAGAGAAAGATAGGTTACTTGTTCTATCTGTAGCCTTTCTATTGGCATTAATATTTTGGATGGCATTTGAACAGGCTGGTGGCTTCATGAATATTTATACATTTAATTTTACAGATAGAAATCTTTTTGGTTATGAGGTACCTGCAAGTTGGCTACAAAGTTTAAATCCTTTTTTCATTATTATATTTGGTGCAGTAGTAGCAAGATTTTGGCTTAAAAGAGCACAAGCAGGAAAAGAGTCTTCAGGGATTTTTAAGATGTCTATAGGAACCATAATCCTTGGTCTTGGATTTGTGTTTATGGTTCTTGCCTCTTTACAAAAAGAGTTAAACATAGATGGAGAGGTTATTGTAAAGTCTGGTATGTATTGGTTAGTTTTTGCTTATCTGTTTCATACAATTGGGGAACTATTTTTATCTCCTGTAATGCTATCTTATATTACTAAACTCGCACCAAAAAGATATGTAGCTACTGTTTTTGGAGTCTATTTTGCCGTTACAGGTATAGCAAATAAATTGGCTTCAGAAATAGGTAAACAGACTGAAGAATTTGGTGACTTTGCCATATTTACAGGGCTGGTTATATTTACTATTACCATAGGCCTTATAGTTCTTATCTTTAAAAACAGACTAAATAGATTGACACATAAAGCAGAGTATTAAGTTAAGGAATAAGTGGTGGAGTAATTTTCTCTCCTAGTTTTGCATAACTCTTCCCGATGCGCGCAATAGCATCAAATTCTAAACTCATTTTTTCACTATCACTTATAATAGACTCATCAATATATAAATGTTTAATCTCTATCACTACAGGAACAGTCTGACTTCCATCTAAGTTAATCTCTTGTAAATACTCACAAAAAAAGGCAGCTTTTACACCCTCTACCATAGGAGGAAAATCATCAAAAAATTTCTGTGTAGGAATGTCAAAAATTTCTGCTTCACTTTGAGAAGCATCTAGAGCCTTAGAGCTGTAATGCATCATTTCAAGATGTGTTTCGTCTACCATACAGACAACACATTTTTTTAACTCTCTTAGATTGCGTAATGTATCTTTTGGTGCCCCATCAGAACGATGCCCTATAGAGACAATCATCGTTGGGGGATTGGAAGAGAGTCCTGTAAAATAAGAGAAAGGAGCTATATTGAGCACCTCTCCTTCAGTCACTATCCAAGCGATAGGACGAGGGATGATGAGTTGTGCCATGAGGTTATATTTTTCATTCAGTACGCTATCTTTAAAATTTATTAACATTCTTGTCCTTTTCTGCAAGGTGGGCATTTCCCCACATTCATTGTGGGCAGGAATGCCCACCCTACATTTAGTATCTGTGTTTCATCAGATGCCACATTATTTTAGTGTCCGTGTTTCTCCACAAACGCTTCATAATCACCTTTAAAATCTATCACCGTGCCATCAACATTTAATTTAATGATACGGTTGGCAAATGCATCGATGAGCTCTCTATCGTGAGAGACACAAATCACTCCACCTTTATAGTTATGAAGTGCTTCACCCAGTGAAATAATAGCTTCCAAGTCAAGGTGATTGTTTGGCTCATCCATTACTAAAAAATTTGAAGAGTCCATCATAATCTTACTTAGCATTACACGGTGTTTTTCTCCACCTGAACAGGCATCTATCTTTTTTTTCTGCTCTTCACCGGAAAATAGCATACGTCCAAGTGTTTTTCTAATGTCATCAATATGCCATTTTTGATCAAAGCCTTGTATCCATTGTGGCAACTCTTCATTGCCTACTACTAAGTCTGTTGTGTTTTGTGGAAAGTAAGAGTGTGTAATGGTTTGTCCCCACTTAAACATTCCCACATCTGCTTCTATCTCTTCCATAAGGATTTGGAGTAGTGTCGTTTTACCTACACCATTGGTACCAATGAGTGCTACTTTTTCACCCTTGTTTAATTTAAATGTAAGATTTTCAAATACTTGTTTTTCATCATAACTTTTAGAAAGATTTTCAATTTCAAGTACTTCATTTCCAATATCTCTGTGGGCTTTAAACATAATAGAAGGGTCGCGTCTTGATGAGAGCTTTATGGCTTGAACGTCTAGTTTGTCTAACTGTTTTTGCCTACTTGTCGCCTGTTTCGCTTTTGAGGCATTTGCAGAAAATCTAGTAATGAATTTTTCAAGCTCCTCTTTCTCTTTAAGTCCTTTTGCTCTATCTGTTTGAGCCTGTTTGGCTATGAGGTTTGCAGCTATGTACCACTCATCATAATTGCCTGTAAACTCACGAATATTTTGAAAATCAAGGTCAAGGATATGTGTAACTACACCGTTAATAAAATGTCTATCGTGAGAGATAACTAGCAGTGTACCCTCATGACGTTTCAGTTCATTTTCCAGCCAAGAGATGGTTTCCATATCAAGATTGTTGGTAGGCTCATCAAGCAGAAGTACATCAGGCTTAAGAAACAGTACCTGTGCGAGTAGTATTTTAAATTTATCTCCACCAGTAAGTGAAGACATAAGGTCACTGTGCTGACTCACAGGAAATCCTAGAGATTGAAGCAGTTTTTCTATCTTTACATCAGACTCATAAGTTGGGTCTTCATCTGCACATATCATTTCAAGTTCACCTAAACGGTTATTGACCGCGTCACTCTCAAAGTCACCCGCCATATAAAGTTTTTCTTTCTCTTTTTGTGCATCAAAGAGTTTTTTGTTTCCATACAGTACCGCATCACTTAAAGTATAGTCCTCAAAAGCATACTGATTTTGAGAAAGCATTCCCAGTTTAAGTCCAGTTTGAAGTTGCACTTCGCCACCACTCTGCTCTAGTTCACCTGCAAGTATTTTCATAAATGTTGACTTCCCTGCCCCGTTGGCACCTATGAGTCCATACCGTTTACCGACATCTAAAGTCATGTTAATTTTGTCGAAAAGTACTCTCTTTCCGTAACGTTGTGTTAAATTCACTATACTAAGCAAATGATATCCTTCTATCTATAATTAATAGGATTTTAGCATAATGTGCTGAAAGTGGGAATATTAGGTTTTTGACGAAGTAATTATCTATTTTCAGTACCCATTTAAGAGATAATACTTATAATCCAACTATATAAGTAAAAAGGAATTTTATGCAAAGAAGAGACTTTTTTAAAAAAGCTATTGTAGTTGCAGGGTCAGCTGCTGTAGGTGGCAGTACTATAGAGGCTGTAGAGACCACTCATCCCATAGACAACAGAAAAGTCTCAGATATTGCTTTTCCTGAAAAAAGACCTCTTATTACTTACTCAGACAGACCTCCCCTGTTAGAGAGTCCCAGAGAAGTATTTACCTCTGCACTAACTCCAAATGACCTCTTTTTTGTACGCTGGCATATGCCTCTCATTCCAACATATATAAATCCAAATAAATTTACAATAAGTGTAAATGGGCTGGTAGAAAAGGAGATAGAAGTTTCACTACAAGAGCTTAAAACACAGTTTAATCAAGTAGAACTGACTGCTGTTCTTCAGTGTGGCGGCAACAGTCGTACTGCCTTTAAGCCAATGGCTGGAGGCATACAGTGGGGTATTGGAGCTATGGGTTGCGCTAGATGGAGAGGTGTTAGATTAAAAGATGTTTTAGCAAAGGCCGGACTTAAAAAAGAGGCTACATATATAGGATTTAACGGAGAAGATAAAGCAGTATATAATAAGACGGCTAATTTTGTACGAGAACTCAATCTTGAACATTTGGATGATGATATTATTTTAGCTTACAAGATGAACGGGGAAGACCTGCCATACCTTAATGGCTACCCACTTAGACTAATAATACCTGGTGTCTATGCAGATAGCTGGATAAAAATGATTTCAAATATTACTGTGACTAAAGAGAAGCAGGATCTTCACTTTATGGAGCATGCCTACCGCATACCAGACAACTCCTGTGAATGCGAAACACCGAAAAATCTATTTAAAAAAACTAAACCTATTGAAGAGATGAATGTAAACTCTATCATCGGTTACCCTGTCACAGGCACTAAAGTAAGAGATGCTTCTGACTTGGTGGTAAGAGGTGTTGCTTTTGACAGTGGTCACGGCATAGAAAAAGTACAAATCTCCATAGATGGTGGTCAGATGTGGGAAGATGCACTTCTTGATGATGATCGCGAAGGCAAATATGCATACAGAACCTTTACATATGCATTCAAGCCAAAAAGCAGTGGTAGTCTAACTATCATGTGTAAAGCTACCAATAAAAAAGGTGAAAGTCAGCCATTTGCGAAAGATGTCAAGTGGAACCATGGTGGATATAAATATAACGGTATAGATGAAGTTACTGTGGAGGTAGTATAATGACAAGGTTTAAGAAGTTATTGCTAACCATACTTATATCAGTATCACCTCTTTTTGCACAAGTAAAAGGTGGCATTACCGTTCCATACATAGATTTCCCTATGAAAGAAGGTAAAGGAATGTACTCCACAAAAGGGAAATGCAACATGTGCCACTCTTGGGGATACACCCTAAATCAAGGACTACAGTCTAAAAAGTTTTGGCAAGAAAAGGTAATGAAGATGATACTCATCTTTAAAGCACCTATAGAAGATAAACATATAGATGAAGTTGTAAATTATCTTTTTGAAAATTATGGAAATGGGGAGTTGGAGTAGGAATCTATCCTAAAAGCTCCAGCACATTTTCAATAGGTCTTCCTATGACAGCTTTGCCATCTTTAATGACAATAGGTCTCTCTATAAGTTTTGGATTTTCTGCCATAGCTTCTATGAGCTTCTCTTCATCTTCTACCTCTTTAAGTCCAAGCTTTTTGTAGATATCTTCTTTTGTTCTCATAAGTTCTCTGGCACTCATATCAAGTTGTGATAACAACGTTTTAAGCTCCTCTTTTGTCGGTGGGGTATCGAGGTACTTCACTACCTCCACATCCACACCTTTCTCTTCCAAAAGTGTCATGGAGTTTCTTGATTTGCTACATCTTGGATTGTGCCATATTGTTATTTTTGCCATATTTCCATTCCTTTGTTTACAGTTTGCTAATACCTATTCATTTATGACTCTTTTTTGTTATTTGTAGAGTACTTATTCACACTGGGAGACAAACTCTCTTCTCTCTCTAGTTTTATCAAAAGTCTGGCATTATTAATGCGCAGTTTAGTGTTCTTTTCACTCAGCAACTCAAAGTTCTCTTTAATATCTTTATATTCTTTGAGTAGCTTTTCGTACATACTGTGAATATTTTCAAATTTTACTTTAGTTTGACTCTCTAATTTTTCTAGCTCAATGTGTCTATTTCGTAGCGAGACTAGTGTCTCTTCTGTGTTAGTTAATTTATCTTTTGTCTGAGAAAATTGCTCTAACTCTTGCTCATATTGTGCATTTTTTATTTTAACTGTTTCTAGTTCACTTTGGAGTGTTGTTATCTCATATGATTTTTCTTGGCTATCAGCTTGAATATTTTCAAATACATCTCTATATGTTTTGATTTTTAAATTTGAAATAACAACTACTAGTACTATAAAAAGCAATACCACAAGTGTCATGGCACCAATGAACATAAACATATGCTCTCCATCTATTTCGAAAATAAGTTTCTCCACTTTATCCTCTTATAATGTCATAACTACTAGGGTAATTACATTTCATTAGTTTAGAAGAGAACTCATCTTTACTATATTTCATTCCCTTGAAAACTATTTGCACTTTATTGTCTAAGTCATCAAAGTATGCCACACTTTGAAGTTCTCCTTGTCCATCAATCTGTATAGTATATTTTCTATTTTGATACTCTGCCAAATAGATATTTTCACTATGTAGTTTCGCATTTTTAAGAATTTTGGAAAGATTAAATCCTTGCTTTATAATGTAACTTGAAACCTGCTCTAAGTCATGGTCAACCACCAAAAGCTCAAGCCCATTAGAACATACCTCTTTTTTAGTTGGCTCCAGATACTCCCACTTTATAGATGAACTATTTGATAATCGTACTTTACCGCTATAGTTAATCACCTTTCCTTTAGGGTTTGTGATTTTTTGAGTGAAATTTGCCTGAAAGTTTTCTGGAATGACAATAGGTGCTGCAAAAGCATATATATTTATTATTATACTAACTGCAAACATCAATAATATTTTCATTAAATTCCTCATTTTATAAATTGAAATATACCCAAAATCCACTTGAAATAGGTTGAGAGTTTTCATAAGTATGTCATAAAATAGTGAAAGAACAGTGAGGTATATAAAATGATAATTACGATAACTGACTATTAATCACTTTTTAGATAAAATAACCAAAATTTATTAGAACAAATGCAGTAAAAAGCAAGTAAGGTAAAACCATTATGATAAAAAACGTACTTAAACTCTTTGGCACAAGAAACGACAAAATTGTCAAAAACTATCTGAAGAGAGTAGCAAATATAAATATACTCGAGTCAAATTATGAAAATTTAAGCAACGAAGAGCTTCAATCTGTATTCAATACGCTGAGAGAAGAAGTTCGTAGTGGAGAAAAAACTCTAACTGATGTACTCTATGAGTCTTTTGCTATTACGCGTGAAGCAAGCAAACGTGTTCTTGGACTAAGACATTATGATGTGCAGATGGTTGGAGGAATGGTACTCCACGATGGTGATATAGCAGAGATGAAAACCGGTGAAGGTAAAACACTTGTAGCAACACTTGCCGTTGTGCTCAATGCCATGGAAGGGGAAGGTGTACACATTGTTACAGTCAATGACTATCTTGCCAAAAGAGACTCTGAAGATATGGGCAAGCTTTACAATTTTCTAGGATACACGGTAGGGTGCATCACTACTGACATTCATGATGAAGTAAACAGAAAAGCACAATATAGTGCAGACATCACTTATGGAACTAACAATGAATATGGTTTTGACTATCTTCGTGACAATATGAAAGTAAGATCGGAAGAGAAAGTACAGCGTCAACACAACTACGCCATAGTAGATGAAGTTGACTCTATACTAATCGATGAAGCCCGTACACCTCTGATTATCTCTGGACCAACACAAAGAGACCATAACCACTACGCAAGAGCCGATAAAATAGCACAACAGATGGAGCGTGGGGAGAAACTAAAGACCAACGCTGGAGAAGATGAAGTAACAACTGGTGACTTTATAGTGGATGAGAAAAACCGAACTGTTGTAATGACAGAACAAGGTCTAGAGAGAGCACAAAGTCTTTTTGAAGTGGACAATCTATACAATCTTGAAAATGCTGCATTATCTCACCATCTTGACCAAGCACTCAAAGCTCACTATATTTTTGAAAAAGATGTTGATTATGTAGTGCAAAACAATGAAATAATTATAGTTGATGAGTTTACAGGAAGGCTCAGTGAAGGGCGTAGATACTCTGAGGGTTTACATCAGGCACTTGAGTCCAAAGAGGATGTAGAGATACAAGAGGAGTCGCAAACTTTAGCTGAAATTACTTACCAAAACTACTTTAGACTCTATGAAAAACTCTCTGGTATGACAGGCACAGCACAAACTGAAGCAACAGAGTTTGCACAGATTTACAATCTTGAGGTTATCTCTATTCCTACTAATGAGCCAGTTGCAAGAGATGATAAAAACGACCTTATTTATAATACTGAACGAGAAAAACTTAACGCCGTAGTCAAAAGAGTAAAAGAGCTCCACAGTAAAGGTCAGCCAGTACTCATAGGTACTGCCTCCATTGAAAAATCAGAAATGATCGACAAGAGGTTAACGCAAGAGAAGATTCCACACAATATGCTTAATGCCAAAAACCATGCTCACGAAGCAGATATTATTATCAATGCTGGACAGAAAAGTGCAGTTACTGTTGCCACAAATATGGCAGGTCGTGGAGTTGACATCAAGATAGATGATGAAGTCAGAGATCTTGGAGGCTTAATGATACTTGGTACAGAGCGTCATGAAAGTAGGCGCATAGACAACCAATTAAGAGGTCGTTCAGGGCGTCAGGGTGACGCAGGAGAGAGTCAATTTTTCT
>JAUXGC010000077.1 GCA_030622375.1 Sulfurovum sp. | reverse complement strand
TGTCTTTAGCTTTCTGATTCTTTTGCTTGGAGTCTGATTTGTTTTTATTGCCTTCTTTCTCTTTTTTATCTTTAGCATCTCTATCTTCTTTCTGTTGTTGCTTTTTCTTATTTTGCTCTTTTTCATCCTCTTTTTTATCACTCTTTTGTTTATTTTTATCTTCCTGTTCTTTTTTATCTTCCTGTTTCTTCTCTTCTGTTTTCTTTTTTTTCTCTTGCTTCTTTTTCTCTTCTTCTTTCTTTTTCTCTTTTTTTACCAACTTAAGATTAAATTTTGTATCTTTATCTTCTCTTAGCTTTAGTGCTTCTTTGTAACTTTCTATAGCTTTGTCCAGCTCTTTTTTTTGAAAATAACTGTTGCCAAGATTATGGAGTCTTGTTGCCTCATCTACACCTTTGGCATCCTCATATGCTTTTATGGACTCATCATATTTTTGAGATTTATAGTATGCATTGCCTATATTATAAGATTTTTGAGGGGACTTAGTATCTAAATGGTTTAACAGTTTGGCACTCTTGTCATACTCTTTAGCTTTATATGCCTTTGTGGCATCCTGTATAGTTTTAAAATCAGTAAGTCCAGCACTAATAGAAACAGACAACAGACAACTCAAAACAAATAGTCTAAAAATAATAATTTTCATCGTTTTCTCCTTCTAGGCATAGAACTCAAAGCAATTAAAAGTAAAAATATCCCTCCAGCTAAGGGGTAATAGAACATCTCAGTCCTATCTTTTATCTTTACTTTACCTTGCTGTTGATTTTTATATTTACTTCGTATCACTGAAACAAGATTTGCTATATCTTCTTTTCCGCTTGTCGCTACCACATAAGCTCCACTATTGGCTTTAGCCACTTCACCCAAAGCATCATTTCTCTGAGTAATGGCAAGGGTTCCATCTATAAGAGTATAAGGCTTACCGCTCTCATCTAGTACAGGGGCACCCTGTGTTGTGCCCACAAGCACAACATATAGGTCTATTTCATTGGCTTTAAGCAATTCTGAAAATCCAGCTATTGCATCTTCATCTCCACCATCACTAAACAGCACCATAATTTTAGGCTTTTTCTTCTCTAGTAGAGAAGAGGCAAGTTCTCCTAGTGCTAAAAAATCTGTTGAACCCATATTTATATAAGAGTCATCTACGCCTTCAACTATTTGTGCTAGTGTCTCTTTATCGCTTGAAAAAGGAGCTACAACAAAAGGGCTATAGGCAAAAGCTAAAACAGCTATCTCATCACTTGGCATCACTTCAAACAAAGATAGTACTTTCTTTTTAGCAAACTCCAAACGATTAGGATATTGGTCTTTACTGCGCATAGAACCTGAAATATCAAGTCCCACAAGAAGGGTTAAGCCTTTTATCTCTACAGTCTTATCACCTCTCTCAACTACAGGTCTTGCCATAGCAATTATCATTAAGAAAATTGCTGTAAACATCAATACATTACGTACCATTAGGGGCATGCTCTCATCTGCTGCACTCAGTCTCTTTAATACTTTTTCATCAAAAATACGAGAAAGTTGCTCCTTATTGGTGCTAATCAGAAAAGCAAAAAGCAAAAAAGGGATAACAAGTATCCAAAACAAATATGGATATACAAAACTCACTTATGTTCCCCTCGATGTTCTAAAGTAAATAAAGAACAAAAAGCTTAAAATAGCCAAAAAAAGAGGGTAAGTATACAAATAGGTATATTGCACTATCTTTTTGTCATCTATTTTTGTCACTTCAAGTTTATTAATCTCTTCATAAATTTTTGAAAGCATAGAAGCATCTCTTGCTCCATAAGCTTCACCTTTTCCTGCAACTGCAAGTGCTTGAAGATATTTGGCATTATAGTCACGTTGATTTCCTATGCCAACAGTATATAGTTTTATATCTCTCTTTTTTATCATACTTTCAAGTTCAGGAAAAGGAACTTTACTCATATTATCAACCCCATCTGTAAGTAAAATAGCTATTTTAGATTTGGCTTTACTTTTACTGAGAATATTGTAGCTTTGCACAACAGCATCATTAATCGCTGTTCGTTTTCCTGCCATACCTAACTGTTGCATCTGTGTAATATTTTTTAAAAAATCTTTTTCAAAAGTTAACGGGGAGGATATAAATGCCACATCTGCAAAAGTTATCATTCCCAAGCGATCACTCTCTCTTTTGTCTATAAAATCTGCCACTACTTCTTTTACTACATCAAACTTATTTTTAAAAATATCACTAGAGTCAAATCCACGCTGACGCATTGAATCACTCGCATCAATGATGAGCACTATATCTCTACCTTCTTTTTTGGAGTTACTGTAACTTTTAGTTATAACCGGTGAAGCCAAAGCCACAATGACAGCTACTATACCTATCCACTTTAGCCACACAAGAAAAGAGCTCTTGCTGGCACTACGAGCCAACAACTGCTCCACATGAGGGAAATAGATGGCTCTGCTTCTCTCTTTGCACCATTTGGCACAGATAACAAAAAGTAAAATTAATCCCAATACAAAAGGATACTCAAAACTAAATTGATTCATCGGCTATCCGAACAAAAAGGTTGAAATGGTTACGAGTATCTTCATCCACTTCTTCAACCTCTTTTTTATACTTGTACTGCTCAAGCATTAACTCTAATTGCTCAAAAAGTTTTTCCCTTCTCTCGTCTGTTGCAAGCAATCTAGCATAGTATGTTGCTTGATATGCAGATTTTTTTGTATCTCTCCAATCTATCTCTTTTAGTTTTATCAAGTAGCCTTTGGCAAGATTTGCTTTTCTGTTATCCCACAACCTTTTAGCAATAAAAAAGATAGTACTTAATAGAAGCAGGGTTCCAAATATAATAAAACCCCAATAGAGATAATAAGAACTATCTGGTATCTCTATCAATGGCTTAATATCTTTTAATTGTGTTGAAATATTGTTATCCACTACACACCTCTCTCTTTTGTGTTGTGAGGACACAACACCCTACATTTGTTTGTTTCCATAGAGTGTTGTCTTCCGACAACACCAATAATATTTACACTCATCATCTCATACTTTTCATCAATTTCATATAAGGCTCTTCATCTGTATAAATTTTTGTAAACCTTATGCCATGTTTTTTAAACTGCTTATAGAGTTTTTCATCATTATCGTGTAAAGCTTTTTTATAATTTTTAAGTGTTGCACTATCAATATTGCCTTCAAAACTCTTTCTACTCTCCATATCTATAAGTCTAAGATGCCCTAACTCACTCGGATTTTCTTCAAACTTATCACGAACCATAACAGCAAAAACATCATGCTTTTTACTAAGTAGTTTTAAGTCTATATCCCCTATAAAATCTGAAAGTACAAAAAGAATTGTTTTCTTTTTAAGTCGATTATGGAGCATTTCTACTAAAGCTTTAAAGTCACTCTCTTTGCCTATAGGGCTGAAATTTACTGTATCTTCAACTGCCTTATGTACAGAAAAAAGTTTTTTACTTGGTTTGCTTATTTCATATAATTTATCTGCAAAAAGCATGTATGTAAAAAGGTCTGAATTCTTAATTGCAGAGAAACCAAGCACTCCTGTAATTTCAGCTATAAGCTCACTTTTTTGCTTTACCGTACCAAAATAAGTAGAGCCTCCAAGCATTGCCACAACAGTAACGTTAAGCTCTCTCTCCTCTTTATATATCTTGACAAAAGGCTTACCTAGTTTAGCTGTAGTGTTCCAGTCTATCTTGCGTATATCATCACCATAAACATATTCACGAAGTTCAGCAAACTCAAACCCTTCACCTTGAAAAATCGAAGCATTGTTGCCAAGCATATCTCCATAAACTTGCTTTTTGGTTTTAAGAACTATCTTCTTTATAGTCTTATTCACTTTCTACACCTACGGAATTGGCACTGATGCTAATATTTTTTCTATAATATTATCTTGAGTAACACCTTCAGCCTCAGCTTCATAAGAGAGTATAATTCTGTGACGCAGTATCTCTTTAGCGATATAAGCTATCTCTATAGGTGAGACATACTCTTGCCCTTTAAGGTATGCAATAGCACGTGAAGCTTTATACATATCGATACTTGCTCTTGGACTTGCTCCAAATTCAATATATGCCTCTAACTCTTCAAGTCCATACTCTTTTGGATTTCTAGTTGCAGATACAAGTTCAATGATATAACGCTCTATCTCCTCATCCATATGCACTTGGAGTGCTTCGTCACGTATTTTTTTCAAATCATCAAGAGTTGCCACCTGTTCAATCTTGCCAAAACTGTCGTTTGCCACTCTTCTTGCTATCTCTAACTCTTCCTCTTTTGTATTGTAACCTACAACTATCTTCATCATAAATCTATCTAGTTGTGCTTCGGGAAGTTCATATACACCTTCTTGTTCTACTGGGTTCTGGGTTGCCATAACCAAAAAAGGGAGCTCTATCTTAAATGTCTCATCTCCTATGGTCACTTGTCTCTCCTGCATTACTTCAAGTAGGGCTGACTGTACTTTAGCAGGGGCACGGTTAATCTCATCTGCAAGTAAAAGGTTGGTAAATATTGGGCCTTGCTTGATTTTAAAGGAGTTATTTGATGGGTCATAAATCTCTGTACCTATAATATCAGAAGGTAGCAAATCCGGAGTAAACTGCACTCGCTTAAAATTTAATCCTAGCGTCTTAGCTAAAGCATTCACAGCAGTAGTTTTAGCAAGTCCGGGTACGCCCTCAAGAAGTATATGTCCACGACATATTAATCCAGTTAAAAGTCCTTCAACCATCTTATCTTGTCCTACTAACACTTTAGCGATTTCTGTTTTGATATTTTCTACAATTTGACTCAAGCTTTTCTCCTGAATTTATGTTATAAAAAGTATACTTGTATGAAGTTAATTGAAGGTTAATATAACCTGTTTTTCAAATAACCCATAGCAGTAGCAATAATATCATCATCATCTTTACTTCTTGACTTTAAGACTACTCTCTCTTTCTTCTCTTCTATGTACTCTATAAAAACATTTTCTCCGTAACTTGAAACTTTAGAGATGCCCTTCTCTCTTGCTAAGACTTTCATTACCATTACATCTATAAACTGTCGTGTAACCATATCCAGCTTACCAAAACGATCTGCTATTTCACTCTCTATCTCATAAACTTCTCCAGTATTTTCACATAATGAGAGACGACGATAAAGCTCTAGGCGCAATCTATCTTCTTCTATAAGCTCTTCATTGAGATAAGCATTGATGGAGAGTTTCATATCTATATGTTGTGCAATCTCTTTATTTTGTCCACTCAATTCTCGGATGGCATCTTCAAGCATACGAAGATATAAAGAGTATCCTATCTGCTTAATATGTCCAGACTGTGCTTCCCCTATAATGTTTCCTCCACCACGGATTTCAAGGTCATGAAAAGCAAGCACTGCTCCAGAACCCAAATCTGAATGTGATTCAAGAGCAAGAAGTCTCCGTTTAGCATTGTCTGTTAAACGCTCTTTATCGGTCACCATAAAGTAGCAATACCCCTCTTTTCCTCCACGTCCTACACGACCTCGAAGCTGGTGCAAGTCTGCTATACCAAAACTATCTGCACCATCGACTATCATAGTGTTAGCATGTGGCATATGTATTCCTGACTCCACTATGGAAGTAGAAAGCAGCACATCATACTCACCATCTTCAAATAACATCATCTCCTCTTCTGTTTCTTTGGCAGAGATTTTGGAGTGCAGCACTGCAATGCGAAGTTTAGGAATAATTTCAAGTAAAACTTTTTTCTTCTCTTTTATCCCTGCTATGGAGTTAAACACATAAAATATCTGTCCACCACGACGCATTTCTCTTAAAATAGCTTCTTTAATCACTTTGTCATCATAACTTTTTACAAAAGTTCTTACACCTTGACGCTCGGTAGGAGGCGTAAGGATTTCTGAAAAACTTTTCACATCCGACATAGCAAGGTTAAGTGACCGAGGTATAGGCGTCGCAGACATAGAAAGTAAATGCACATCAATGGCTAT